>NZ_CAWNYS010000078.1:23626-28661 GCF_963878295.1 Aeromonas sp. HMWF014
CTCTCCCATCCCATGATCGAACGCGCCCGCGCCCACCTCTCTGGATTCAAATCCGAGGTGCCGGTGGAGCTGGTGGAAGCGGACATCTGCGACGTCGCTATCGAGAACGCCTCCGTGGTGGTGCTCAACTTCACCCTGCAGTTCGTGGACCCCGAAAAGCGGATGACCTTGATCCAGCGCATCTTTGATGGGCTGCGCCCGGGCGGCATCCTGATCCTGAGCGAGAAGTTCCGCTTCGACGATGAGCCGGTCAACGAGCTGCTCATCGATCTGCACCTGGATTTCAAGCGGGCCAATGGCTACAGCGAGCTGGAGATAAGCCAGAAGCGCAACGCCCTCGAAAACGTGATGCGCACCGACAGCCTGGCGATACACAGAGCCCGCCTGCGAGACGCCGGTTTCGTTCACCAGGATCTCTGGTTCCAGTGCTTCAACTTCGGTTCCATGATTGCCATCAAATCCAGCGACACCAACTAAGCCATGATCGACTTTGCCCATTTTTATCAACTGATCGCCAAAAACCGGCTGAGCCACTGGCTGCATACCCTGCCCGCCCAGCTGCACGCCTGGCAACATGACAACCAGCACGGGGACCTGCCGCGCTGGAACCGCGCCCTCAACAAGCTGCCGGTGGTATCCCCCGGACACATAGAGCTGAAAAGCCGGGTCGAGATAGGCGGGGCCGAGAGCCTCGGCGAGGGGGAGCGCAAGAAGGTCGAGAGCCTGCTGCGCCACTTCATGCCCTGGCGCAAGGGCCCGTTCACGGTGCACGGCATCCACATCGACACCGAATGGCGCTCCGACTGGAAGTGGGATCGGGTATTGCCCCATATCAGTCCGCTGGCCGGTCGCTATGTACTGGATGTGGGCTGCGGCAGCGGTTATCACCTCTGGCGCATGGTGGGGGAAGGGGCCAAACTCGCGGTCGGCATAGATCCGAGCCCCCTGTTTCTCTGCCAGTTCGAGGCCATCCGCCACTTTCTCGGCGGCGACCAGCGCGCCCACCTGCTGCCGCTGGGCATTCAGGAGCTGCCAGCGCTGCGCGCCTTTGACACCGTCTTCTCCATGGGGGTGCTCTATCACCGCAAATCCCCCATCGAGCACATAGAGCAGTTGCGCAATCAGCTGAAAGACGATGGTGAGCTGGTACTGGAAACCCTGGTGATCGATGGCGGCGTCAACGATGTATTGGTGCCCACCGATCGCTACGGCAAGATGCGTAACGTCTGGTTCATCCCCTCAAGCACCGCGCTCAAGCTCTGGGTCGAGCGCTGCGGATTTACCGATGTGCGTATCGTGGACGAGAATATGACCAGCACCGACGAACAGCGTCGTACCGACTGGATGATAAATGAATCACTGAGCGATTACCTGGACCCTCAAGACCCAGCGCTCACGGTGGAAGGACACCCGGCGCCGAAACGTGCCGTACTGATTGCCAGAAAGGCCAAAGACTAGCCGATGGCGCCTGTGGAAGTTACACTGACCCAATTCCAGGAAGCACAGTTAAATGAATGACATGAAAAGCAAATTTAAAGGAATGACCCTGCTCTCCCTGCTCAGTCTCGGCGGGTGTGTCAGTATGGAGAAAGCGCCCCCGGTACCTACCTTGACGCTGGCCGAGCTTCGCACCGAGATCACGCTGAGCGAGCAACGTCTGCAAACATCCATGGAACAGCAACAGAAGCAGTACGTGCAGCAACAGCACCTGCTGGTTCAGCTCAACACTGATGTCAACAACATGAAAGAGTCCGTGAAAAAAGTCGATAGCAAGCTCGAATCCTTGCCGCCCGAGCCACCCAAGCCCATGGCGATCCCGACCGAGAAGTGCCAGGCGCCAAGCCAGGGCCACACGGTCGATGGCAAATTGCTGGTCGGTGAAGCCGAGTGGATCTGGGTTGACGCCGCCAATGACGCCTTCCAGGCGCGGGTCGATACCGGTGCCACCACCTCCTCCATCAGCGCCCAGGACATCACCATCTTCGAGCGCAACGGCAAAAACTGGGTGCGCTTCTTCCTGAGCCACCAGGAGATGGATGACAAGATCCAGATCGAAGCGCCGCTGGTGCGTCACGTGCGGGTGCGTCAGGCTTCCGCCGACGACCTCGACCGTCGTCCGGTGGTCCGTCTGGCCGTGCGCATTGGCGACATGACCGAGAAAGCCGAATTTACCCTCAAAGATCGCAGCGACATGACCTTCCCCGTGCTGCTGGGTCGTGAGTTTTTGAAAGACATCGCCGTCGTTGATGTGGCCCGCGAGTATATCCAACCCAAACCCAAGCTCAAGGATGTGAAATAATCCATGGTTTCCCGTAAGCCGTTCTATTTGCTGGTCGCCCTGCTGTACATTGTCGGCTTGGGGATGACGTTTTATCACCACATAGCGTTGGATGTGCCGCTCACGCCCGGTGAAAAGCGCCAGATCTGGTCCATCGAAGCCAAACTGGAATTTGAAGCCACCGGCGAACCTGTGATCGCCTCCTTGGCCATTCCGGGCACTCAGCCCGGTTTCACCCTGATGAACGAGAACGCCGCGAGCCCGGGCTATGGCCTGTCGTTTGTCGAGAAAGACGGTGATGCCCGCGCCGAGTGGTCGATCCGTACCGCCTCTGGCCGTCAGGAGCTCTACTACCGCGTCGACATGATGGCAGATGCCCATGCCAAACCGGCCGCCAACCCGCAGCCGCCGGCTATAGAGAAGCAGATCGAGAGCGAGCCCTACGCCACAGCCATGAAGCAGATCCTGGAGCGTGCCCAGGAGCGCTCTGCCGATGGCTATACCCTGACCCGCGAGATCATCAAGGAGATCGAGAAGCAAGAGCAGAACGCCGAGCTGCTGAAAAAGCACAAGACCCGCGCCAACCTGATCGCCGAGCTGCTCAACAATGCCAATGTACCGGCCCGCGTGGTGCAGGCCCTGAGCCTGGAAGATGGTCGCCGTCGTCAGGAGCTGGTGGATTATCTGCAGGTGTTCAACAACCCGACCGACTACAAGCTGTTCAATCCGCAGACCGGTGAACAGGGCCGCCCTGCCAACCTGCTGCTGTGGGAGTACAACTCCGGCGCCCTGCTGGACGTGACCGGTGGCCACAACTCCCGTGTCACCTTCTCGATGATCGAGCAGGAGCAACCTGTCAACGTGGCGCTGGCCCAGAAATTCGAGAAGTCCGATATTCTCAACTTCTCCATCCACGGCCTGCCGCTGGAAGAGCAGACCCTGTTCAAGGGCTTGCTGCTGATCCCCATCGGTGTGCTGATGGTGGTATTCCTGCGGGTTATCGTCGGGATCAAGACCTCCGGCACCTTCATGCCTGTGCTGATCGCGGTCGCCTTTATCCAGACCCAGCTGATTACCGGTCTGGTGGGTTTCCTGCTTATCGTCGGGACCGGCCTCATCATCCGTTCGTACTTGTCGCGGCTCAACCTGCTGCTGGTGGCACGGATATCGGCCATCATCATCATGGTGATTTCGATGATCGGCATCTTCTCCGCGTTCGCCTTCAAGCTGGGGCTGACCGACGGCATGAAGATCACTTTCTTCCCGATGATCATCCTCTCCTGGACCATCGAACGTATGTCCATCCTGTGGGAAGAAGAGGGCTCGAAAGAGGTGTTCCGCCAGGGTGGCGGCTCCCTGCTGGTGGCCGTCATCGCCTACCTGGCGATGGACAACGAACTGATCCGCCACCTCACCTTCAACTTCCTCGGCCTGCAGTTGGTGCTGATGGCGACCGTGCTGCTGCTGGGTAACTACACCGGCTACAAGCTGAGCGAGCTCAAGCGTTTCAAACCGCTGGTGAACGAGATCAAGTCTGGCGCCACCCCAGGTAAGGACAAGTAACAGATGTGGTTCTGGGAAAAATACACCACCCCGTGGAGCCTGTCCCAGGCAGGCATCCTCGGCATGAACAAGCGTAACCACTCCTACATCAGCCGCTACAACCCGCGCAGCCTCTATCCCCTGGTGGATGACAAGCTGCAGACCAAGCGCATCGCACTGGATGCGGGGGTGACTGTGCCGGAACTGATCGGGACCATCCGCGCCCAGCACGACGTGACCCGCATCACCACGCTGGTCAAGGATTGGCCGGGTTTCTGCATCAAGCCGGCTCGCGGTTCGGGCGGTAAAGGGATCCTGGTGATCCTGCGTCAGCAAGATGGTCTCTTCTACAAACCCAACGGTAGCGCCAGCAACGGTCAGGATCTGGAGCGCCATGTTTCCAACATACTGGCCGGTCTCTATTCGTTGGGCGGCAAGCCCGACGTGGCGCTGGTGGAGGGCCTCATCAACTTCGACGATGTCTTCGATGGCTACTCATTCGAAGGGGTGCCCGATGCGCGGGTGATTATCTTCAAGGGCTTCCCCGTGATGGCCATGATGCGCCTCTCCACCGCCGCCTCCGACGGCAAGGCGAACCTGCACCAGGGCGCCGTGGGCGTGGGCCTGTGTCTGCGCACTGGCCGGGCACTGCGGGCGGTGCAGTTTGGCAATCCGCTGCGTCATCACCCGGATACTGGCCTCGATCTGTATGAACTCAAGGTGCCCCACTGGGACACACTGCTGACCCTGGCGGCCTCCTGTTACGAAATGTCGGGCCTTGGCTACATAGGCACCGACATGGTGCTGGACAAGTTCCGCGGCCCCATGCTGCTGGAGCTCAACGCCCGACCGGGCCTCGCTATCCAGATCGCCAACGGTCGCGGCCTGGTGCCCAATCTCAAAACCATAGAGAAGCTGGGCCAGGTCAAGATGAACGTGGAGCAGAGGGTCAACTTCGCCAAGGATCACTTCGGTATCTTCGACGAATAGCCTGACGACCTGACTCGCAACAGCGCGCCTGTAGGCGCGCTTTTTTATGGCTGACATTCGGCCAGGTAACGAGCACCGACGCAAAAAAAAGAGAAAAAAAAACCGATGCCTTGGCATCGGTTTTTCAGTATCCAGTACGCAGTCGTTATTACAGGGACGCAGCGTTCTCGGACAGATACTTGGCAACGCCATCCGGAGAGGCGGTCATGCCTTTTTTGCCTTTTT
>NZ_CAWNYS010000078.1:28671-39364 GCF_963878295.1 Aeromonas sp. HMWF014
CCCACTGAGCCGGGCAGACTTCGCCATGCTCTTCGTGGAATTGCAGGGCATCGACCATGCGCAGCATCTCGTCGATATTGCGGCCTAGCGGCAGATCGTTGACGACCTGATGACGAACAACACCGTTCTTGTCGATCAGGAAGGAACCACGGAAAGCAACGCCGGCTTCCGGATGCTCAACATCATAGGCTTTGCAGATGTCGTGTTTCACGTCGGCGATCAGCGGGTACTTGACCTGACCGATACCACCCTCTTCCACTTTGGTGTTGCGCCATGCGTTGTGGGAGAACTGGGAATCGATAGAAACACCGATCACTTCCACGCCACGCTTCTGGAACTCTTCATAACGGTGATCGAAGGCAATCAGCTCGGACGGGCAGACGAAGGTGAAATCGAGCGGATAGAAAAACAGGACGGCTGCCTTGCCTTTGATGTGGGATGACAGGGTGAAAGTGTCAACAATCTCACCATTACCCAGAACAGCTGCAGCGGTAAAATCAGGTGCGGGACGGCCTACCAATACCATATTCAATTCCTCTTTATGTGAAGTGAACAATCCTGTCAGGATTGGGCTACCTAGAGCCAAGTCCGTCTAATTGAAGCGACAAACTATAGACCCGGTGGTAGATTAGTTAAATCAAATTAAATAGATAGCATTAATCGGGTTTTCCTATGCAACGTTGGCCCAGCCTGAAACAGCTGCAATATCTGGTCGCTCTCGACGAGCACAAGAACTTCAACCGCGCCGCCAAGGCCTGTCACGTCAGCCAGTCCACCCTCAGTACCGGGATCCAGACGCTGGAAGATATGATGGACCTGCAACTGGTGGAGCGGGACCACAAGAGCTTCATTATGACCCCGGTCGGCATGGAAATCGTCGAGCGCGCTCGCAATTTGCTCTCAGATGCACGGGATCTGATGGAGCTAGGCCAGCATCAGGGCGGGGTCATGCATGGCACGGTGCGGCTCGGCTGCATCCCCACCATAGCGCCCTTCCTGCTCAGCAAGCTGCTGCAGGTATGTGGCAAGAGCTATCCTGAGCTGGAATTGTTGCTGCGTGAAGACACCACCACCAACCTGCTCAAGCAGCTGGAGCAGGGGCAACTCGACTTGCTGATCCTGGCGCTGCCGGTAGAGATCGGCGGCTTCCACTGCAAGATGGTCGGCCAGGATCCCTTCCACATGGTGATGCCCGCCAGCATGGCGGCCGCTCTGCACACCCCGTTCGATTACAAGGAGCTGCCCAACCAGAGCATCTTCCTGCTGGAGCGGGAGCACTGCCTCACCGAGCATGCGGTGAGCGCCTGCCGGTTGCAGGACAAGAGCAAGATCAACCCGTTCGCCGCCACCAGCCTGCACACCCTGGTGCAAATGGTCGGCGCCGGGCTCGGCACTACCTTCCTGCCGCAGATGGCCATCGATGCCGGTATCCTCGACAACACGGATTTGGTGGCCATTCCCCTGCCGGGCGAGACGCCGTACCGCGAGATAGGCCTGGTGTGGCGTCCCAGCACCACCCGGGTACAGACCTTCTACAAGCTGGCCGAGCTGCTCACCCCGCTGATCGAACCCAAGGCCTGACTCTCGGCTGACCCCCATGAAAACGCCGGCAAGTTGCCGGCGCTTTTATTGGTCAAGATACGAACACTCAATCAGTAGACGTTTGGCTTGTAGTTTTCGAAGACCTTGGTGTAGCTGGTCAGGGTACGCAGACTGACGCCACCAAGCTGGCCATTCTCGTCATAGAGCCCCAGCTCCCCCGTCTGCGTGTTGTGACCCAACAGCTGATAGGTGCTCTTGTTGCTGAGCGCATCACTGTTAGGCTTCCACTCCCAACGTTGTCTCAGGTCCGAGCTGCAGATCTGCATCTTTCCGAGGTTGCTGGCATCCAGGCAGTAGCCGGTATCCCGTGCACTGACATAGCGGCCGTCCCGGTCATAGATGAAGGACTGGTCGGCCGACTTATCGTCACAAGTCACGGCGCTCACGTTTTGCTGGGTATTGACGCTCAGGCAACGGTTGTTAAAGCCCCCCAGCTGCAGATTGACCGGGCGACCGCCGGTAAACACCGGGTGGTTCCAGTCCACCGTAAAATGTTTGGATACAGTCACCCGTCTGCGCTTGTCGGTTTCCTCAAGGCCATGGTAGGTGGCATGAGTAGGGGCCAACATGAACGTGTGCATTTTGGCGCCGGTGTAGATGGGCCGGATGTTGACCGAGGAGTCAATGTTAAACACGGTGGTGCCCGTCTCGTCCGCTTTCGCCATGTAGATGACGTCCAGATTCGGCACGAACCCCTTGTAGCTGATCGGCTTGATGCGGCTGTGATCCACGTAGTACTTGAGGTCAGTGGGGAGGCTCTGCTTGGTGACGAGCAGGGAGTCCGCGCTCGCGTACTGCTCCCGCACCCAGCTGAAATTCACCTGCTGGGCGCTCCCCGAGTAATTGACCCTATAGTCCTGAGTGTCATAGGTGAGCGTGCGACTCTGGGTGAAGGTGCCCGAGCCATTCAGCATGGCCTTGGGCCCAGCCTTGCTCAGATCTCCACCGCCGCTTACCCCCACAGTGACGCCGGAGGTCACACTCTGCTTATACTCGGTGTTGAGGTTGGTGGGCTCGCTCTTGAGCACAGACGCCTTGGTGTTGGAGGCTGCGATGGTGAAACTGTAATCCTGGGCGATGGCGTCTGTGCCAAAGTCCATGTTTTCTGGCGTCCTCCAACTAGGGTTGTTGGTTGCAACATAGTCCAGCCTATTGTTGAGGTGGATGCCGGCACCGGCCGACTCCTCATCCAGCGAGATCCGCACCAACTTGGCGTCCGGCGTGGCGGCGCCCGTGGTGTCAGATTTCAGGGAGCGCATCAGATTGACCCGATAGACCAGCGAGATGTTCGGCGAGTCACAAAAATGCCAATCCCCCTGACCCCAACGGTAAGAGCGCGGGAAGGTGCACTCGGCGTTACTGATCGGGCGGTTGACGTTGAGATAGAAGGCCACGTGAGGCAAGCTGGCGTCAGCGGCGGCCGGCTGGATCAGGGAGCGTTTGCCCCGCTTGGCAAGACTCTCGACCTGCTCCATCACCTGAGAGAAGGCCGGATCATCGACGCCCCCCAGCGGGGTAAACAGCAGCGCCCCCTTGTAGGCGGAGACCAGCACCCAGTCCGCATCGAACGAAATACCAGTCAGCCGCTCCATGGCTTTTTTGGCCTGTTGCCGCTCATCCTTATCCGTGAGGGCGCTGAAATCGATGAAGACGCGCTCACCCTTCACCAGCACGCGTTCGTGCAGCTGCTCAGGGGTCAGCCCCCTGGTGGCTTGCTGCTCATCCAGCCAGATGCTGGCGTTTAAGTAGACAAGTCCCTGCTCCGATTGCAGGCTGGCCAGCATGCTGATGCCCTGATCGGTACGCTCGCCTATGTCTTCGGCCTGCACGCTGCCTGCCAGCAAAGCCAGGGTGAGTAAACTGAGAGTGGGAACCCGAGTGATGATTTTACGTGGTTTTTTATTTTTCATTGTTAATTCCTTGTCGAATCACGCCAGACTATTTCCATCATGAGGTGGAACAGCACCACCCTATTGTTGATGGTTATATTTCGGCGTGATACTGCTTGCTTGCCGAACAATGCCAACCATTTTTATCGCCGTGAATGAGCAGATGTTCATGGTAGGTCTTTCATATGGCAAAACAAGGACTACGATACAGTCTAGTGTGGAATATTCGGCGCTCGCCGATGCTATTACACGGTTGTCGCGCTGTCATAACGCTGCCCCTTTTTGATGCGGGCGACACCTGTTTTTAGCCTCGCGTTCCGGTTCATCGCCTGAACGATGAAGCGGGAGCCTGATGCCTTGCGAATTCTGCCGCGAGGAAACACTCAGGGCTATGAGATCGATATCATGGGGTGACCCTCCTCTGTCTGGTGATATTATATTGTCAGCCAACGCCCGCCACAGGCTGAATATTGCCCAGTGAACCGATGACGGAAATAAATTCAGATATATTTCGTTTTCTATCATCCTATTGATGACGGGCGTGGCATGTCTCGCTATCAGTTGATGGCAGGCTTTGCTGTCGTAAGCCCCATCAGCATCAACATGGCCCAGCGTGCGCCGCAGTGGGCTGAGCAATATTGGCAGCACCTCGGCGTCATGGACATTTTCCAACGACTATTCTGCCGCACGATATCCGGGCTCGCTGGATCAATCGCCAAATGCAACTTACGCCAGACTCGCCGCTTTTCAGCACCGTGTTTTATGACTTTCCACTCGCCATCACCAAATACCTTGAGGCCAGTTGATGATGGGGTGAAGTGACTTGCCCATGATGCAGACTTGAAGGGAATAGTGGTGATCAGAACGCCACATTTTCAGTTAGTTCCATGCAAGCTGCATCGATTTTGGAAACAACGCCATAAAGTAACCAAAAGAAATTTCTTCCTATTTTTATCCTGTTAGGACAAACGTCACTATTAACTTTTATGCCAATAAGAAGATACTATCTATCTTGATACTTCGTTCGGGTCCTGATGGAGTTTAATTAGGTTTTGTTCGAAATAAACTAATTACCCGCGACTTTGTGATGCAGTTCTTAACTATATATTATTTGTTTTTTTTATGTGGCTGGTTAAGGTTCTGTGCAGCTTTATTTTGTTATCTGATTTGCGCTGATCCGTACGGATCTGATTGGAGGGTGAGAACAAGGACCTCATGAACAAAAAATGAAAGATTTATCCATTTAAAATCAATTGGTTAGGATGTGGCGTTTTTGTGTCATATGACTTGTTCGCACCTTCCCTGAGAGTTCACATGGCGTTGGTCTTCCCTATCCATGATTTTGAGCTGCATGCGGTATGTGTTACCGGGGCATCTCCCGAGGTGGGTGGCAGGCTTCGGTAAACAAGCGGGCAGTTCGTATTACCCGCGAGAAGAGAGCGACATCACCCCCGCAGGGTAACGCCAAGAGCACAGCAGTACAGTGTGAAACAAGCCCATAAAAACAATGCCAGTCAGGCTTAACTGACTGGCATTCAGGCAGATACCTCCCTTTGTTCTATCAGGTCGGCAGCAGGTTCGTGAACGGGTGACTCATGCTGAACCCCATTCCTGCGATCTCACACCAAGGACTTTTTCGTACCTCCCTAACCAAATCGGACATTCTCGTCTCAGGCGCCCTACGCTGCGCTCCAATATCGCGGGGTGAATTCGGCCGGTTCAGCCGAGTGGTATCTCCTCGCCATGACACCGGAAAGATCTCGCGGCAAGCCGGGAGCCCCCCGAAACCTACGCCCATTCTACCAGGGCTTGCTGGCTGGCCCTGACGATCGGGGCCCGCCGCTGCAACTCGGCAGAGAATTGAGCGCCAAACTGTTCCAGATACTGGCGTTGCAGCAGGCATTCATGGGGCGCGTTCACCTCGTACTCTATCAACTTGCCGGAGATATAGGGCTGCCACAGCGACGGCTGCTGATCCTCGGGGCGCAGGATGTCGGTGGTGGCACGGATGAAGATCAAGTCGCCGTCGTAGCGTTGGTAGCTGCAGCGAGCGAGCAGCTCCAGCATCAGCTTTGAGTCATTCACCAACCGGGTTAGGAACTCCTCGCCAACCTGGCTGCCGCCCAGCACCTCCTCCATGGCACTCTTCAGCCCCTTGATGCCGGCGCGCGGCGCGCCGACGATGGCGCGAGTCATCCGGGTGATGATGGTGGCGTCGTCCAGTTTCAACGAGGCCGGCCCGCCTTGCAGCGGATAGCTGTCGAACATGCACAGGAAGCTGACCTCGTGGCCGTCGGCCTGCAGCATGGCGGCCAGGCGCAGCGCCAGATTGCCGCCCACCGACCAGCCGGCCAGCTGGTACGGCCCACGCGGCTGCACCGCCTGGATACGCTGTCGGTATTCCTGTGCCAACTCGTCCAGCGATCCGATGACGCGGTCCGGATCGCGCAGTATCGGTGACTGGATGGCGTACAGCGGCTGATCCTCCGGCAGGAAGGGCAACAGGCCGGCATAGGGCCAGGCGATGCCGCCGCCCGGATGGATGCAGAACAGCGGTGGTCGGCCACCCTGGACGCGCAGCGGCAGCATGGCGTCGAAGGGATCGCTGAAAGCGGCTGGCCGCTCCAGGCGTTGAACCAGCTGGCGCGGAGTCGGGGCGGCCAGGAAGTCGGCGATGCCCAAGGAGACGCCAAAGGTTTCCCTGATGTTGTTAATCAGCTGCAGACCTAGCAGCGAATGCCCGCCCAGCGCGAAGAAATTCTGATTGGCGTAGACCTCGCCGCATTCCAGCACCGTCGCGAACAGCCGGCACATGATCTCTTCTTCCGGGGTGCGCGGCGGCGTTTGCTCGCCGTCGTCCTGCAGCGTCGGCGTGGGCAGTTCGCCAGTGGCCAGTTTGCCGTTGGGCGTGAGCGGGAAGACCGGGACCACCATGATGACACTGGGGATCATGTGATGGGGCAATTGACGGCTCAGCGCCTGTTTCAGCCCCTCGCTGTCCAGCTCCAGCTGCTGGTTGGCCACATAGCCGACGATGGCCGGGCCTTGAGGCAGATCGCGCAGCAAGGCGACGGCGTCCTCTACACCGCTACAACCCAGCAGGGCGTTTTTGATCTCGTCCAACTCGATCCGCAGCCCGCGCAGCTTAATCTGGTTGTCCTGGCGGCCTTGATAATGGATGCGCCCAGCATGGTCGAAAAATACGCGGTCGCCAGCCCGGTACATGGTGTTGCTGGGGTCCAGGATATCGGGGACGAAGCCTTTGGCCGTCAGCTCCGGACTGTTGCGGTAACCACGGGCCACGCCGGGTCCGCCGATGAACAAGTCTCCCCAGGCGCCAGGCGGCAACAGCCGTTGCCGCGGGTCCACCACGTAGAGCCGGGTGTTGGCGGTGGCGGCACCGATGGACAGGTCGCCATCGCCATAGTCGGCGTTGATCGAGGTAGCGAAGGAGGTTTCGGTCGGGCCGTAGACATTGAGCAGGCGGCAGTGGGAGAAGCGCGCCAGCAGCGCCGGCGTGCAAGGTTCGCCGCCCAGCATCAGGACGGTGTCCCGGGGGAAGTCTTCGGTCTGGTGGTAGGCCAGCAGGCTGGGCGTCATCACCAGCAATTTGATGTTTTCCCGTTTTACCAGAGCGGCCAACGCCTTGCCGGGCGCGCTGGATACTTTATCACAGATGACCAGCGTGGCGCCGGCCAGCAGCGTCATCATGATTTCCAGAACCGACATGTCAAAACCGGCTGCGATGAATTGCAGCACGCGTTGGCCGGCTTGCAGCTCAGCCGCCCGGATAGCGGTGTCCGCGATGGGCACCAGGTTGCGGTGAGTCACTTCCACGCCCTTGGGTTTGCCGGTGGAGCCCGAGGTGTAGATCAGATAGCTGAGAGCCGCAGGGGCCACGCGGGGGAGCGGGAGAGCGGCAGGCGGCAGTGCATCCAGCGCCGCAGCGTCCAGGAAAAGCAGTTTCTCCGGCGCGAGCGCGGTTTTGAGGGCGTTGCCGGCGGTGACGATGACCGCGGCCGGCGCGGCATCGGCCAGGATGTATTCGATGCGGGCCTCCGGCAGTTCAGGATCAACCGGCACATAACCGGCGCCGAGCTTGAACAGCGCCACCGCCGCCACCGCCCATTCGACGCTGCGCGAGACGATGACGGCAACGTCGTCGCCGGGCCGCACGCCGCGCGCCAGCAGCAAGCTGGCCAGGCGGTCGGCGCGGTCATCCAGCTCGGCGTAGTTGAGTTCGCGCTCGCCTTGGCGCAGGGCCGGCAGGTGACCGTGGCTCCTCACGGAAGCAGTGAAGGCATCGGCGAAGACAGGTGAAGCGTCTGCCTGCGCCAACAACGGGTAATAGCGTTCGCGCTCGCCGGGCAGCAGCAACGGATAATCCTCGGCGAGGGTGTCCGGACCAGCGGCGAAATGCTCCAGCAACTGGGTCATCCGCGCGTAATGCAATTCCAGCGCCTCCAGCGGGTAGAGATCGGCGTTGGCGTTGAAGCCTATCTCCAACCGGCCGTCAACGTTGCGGTCGAAGATGTCTATACCGAGATGATCGGCAGGGCCGTTGGCGACGTTCTGCACCGTGGCTTCACAGCCATCGAAGCCCATATCCTGCTCATAGGCAACGATATTGAGCAGGGTGTTGAACAGTGGTTTTTGGCCGCGTTCCGCGTACAGGTCGCGGATCATGGCTTCCGAACGGTAGCCTTGGTGCAGCAGATGACGCCGCAACTGGCGTTGGATGTCCGCCGCGACCGACAATACCGTGGATTGTGGCGTAAACGAAATGCGCAGTGGCAATATGTTGGCCACCATGGCTGGGATCTCGCGCAGGGCCTTTAGCTGGCGGGCTGCTACCGGCATGCCCACCGCCAGATCGCTCTGGCCAGTCATCCTGTAAAGATAGGTAGCGCAGGCCGCAAGCAACACGCTGGACAGGCGAAGTCGATGCAACGTGGCGGCTTCCCGCAACCCTTCCACCGCTGCGCCGGAAAAGGTCTTGCGCAGCCGGTTCAGCTTGCGTAGGGGCATGTCGCCGGGCACCAGCTGAGTGGGAGCGGGCAGCTCCAGACAGTATTGGCGCCAGTAAGACTGGTCCTTGAGATAGGACTCGCTCTGGCGATACGCCTGTTCTGCTTCGAAGACCCGGCTCAGCGGCTGCGCTGGCAGAGACTCGATTGCCTCACCACGCGCCAACCGGACATAGCAGTCGGTGATGTGCTTGAACAAGATGGCGTGGCCGAAGCCGTCCACCACCAAGTGGGACCCCAGCTCTACCATGCAGTGGCGGCGGTCAGCCAGCTTGACGACCAGAAATCGAATCAGCGGTTGATGGGCAAGATCCATATCGCTGGTCAGCAACGCCTCTAACATGGCCGAGTAGGCCTGCTCCGGATCCGGTGTGGTGGACAGGTCGTGCCAGGAAAAATAGGTGTCGTGCAGTGTAGGGTTGAGGCGTTGTCGGTATTGCCCGGTGGCCTGGTCCTTTTCGAACGCGGCGCGCACAGTTTCGGCCTGCTGGCACACGGTTCTGATGGCCTGTTCCAGCAACGATGTCTGCAAATTTCCGTTGAATTCTATCACATCACACAGGTGATAATGGAGGTTGCGGCCTTCCTGACCAATAGCGAGACAGACTTCCTGCTGGGCCGCGCTCAGCGGGCAGCTTAATTCTTCATTTAACATATTTAACAAAATCCTGATGGCGATTTTTTGGTTTGCAGGAGGTGGCCTGTGACAAACAGATGAGTTACAAGAGCAATAACCTAAAAGGCTTCCCCACTGGGGGATAAAAATGGTCTCATACGAACCCCTAGTGTGGCAATTTATTTTTTAATTGGTTGCTTAAGGAGGGTGCGAATGAGTGGATCGTGTCTTTATCATGAGTCACGGGACTGGAAGCAGGCGATGAGCCCATTTGTCCCTGATGGAATTGGCTGGCGCCTCTATCAACGCGACGTACCCGTGCGCCCAGTTTCACCTCGGGTTTTGCCAGCCAGGGTCTGACCCACCTCGTGATCACGTCATGATTGCCTGTGTAACTGGTGGTTCTTCTCAACTCTGCTTACTGTGAGCTTGTGACTCTCCCCCGCTTGCTCAGGGCGCCCTCGTTACCGGAGGTCGGCCCTTTTCATACCGCTATTCCAAAATCGGCTTCAAATTCTCGATCATGGGCGAGCGCGACCACAGCCACATTGTGGTGAGATCTCGCTGTGTCAGCCCATCACGCCTGCCCGCCAACTACCTGCGTGCTGAGCCTTGCGAACCGCCCTGCGTAGCGCAGCTCATGCCCCGTGAACGAGTAGAATGCGCAGATAACTGTCGTCACGCTTACCGATGCCCAATCAGGTTTGCTTGCCACCACTAGCATGTTGCCGTGGCGCCAGTGGCCACCAGCGCGCTCGGCAGTTGATGAGCCCATGGCGGGTCAATCTGCTGCAATTTGCTGCTACCCTCAGAGGCAAACCATTGAGGCGCCAGCAATATCGGGGCAATCAACGCGAAAGCGGCTTGCAAGCGACTCGACATCATCAAACCGGGAGCCAGATACCATGACCATACTGCCTGTTTACGCGGCCCTGCTCGCCCTGCTGTTTGTGTTGCTGAGCATACGCACCATTCGTACTCGCCACCGTCAGGGGGTAGCGTTGGGGCATGGCGATGATCCTGCCATGCTGCGGGCCATGCGGGTGCACGCCAACTTTGCCGAGTATGTCCCCCTCGCCCTGCTGCTGATCTATTTTGTCGAATCCAGCCACCACACCCCCTGGCTTATCCATCTGCTGGGGGCCGCCCTGCTGTGCGGCCGCCTCAGCCATGCGTTTGGCATGAGCCGCACGCCAGAGAACTTCCGCTACCGGGTGGTAGGCATGGGGCTGACCTTTACGGTGATCCTAGTGAGCACGGCCCATATCCTGATCACGGCGCTGATCCCCTAACCGTTTGCTGGCCGGCTAAACGCTGACTCGCGGACAAAAAAAAGCCCTGCCAGATTGGCAGGGCTTTTTAGATCAACCGATCAGCTGGGGAGAGACTCCCGAGCCGCTTACTGGTTGTGGGTAGAGCGACGGGGGCGACGGGCCTGAGCCGGTTTACCCGCGCCATCAGCCGGACGCTGACCGCCCTGCGGCTTTGGCTTGCCACCGTTACCGGTGCGGGCACCGCCGGCGTTGCCGCCATTGGCGGAGCGACCGGCGCCCTGACGC
>NZ_CAWNYS010000079.1:0-3116 GCF_963878295.1 Aeromonas sp. HMWF014
ATTCGTCGCAATCGCCCTGAGTTCCACATCCTGATGGTGAGTCACGATGAGGGAGGCGCCTTGCTCACTGACGAGGGGGAACAGCCGATTCCGGCAGGATCGCTCATCTTCCTGCCCGCCGCCGTGCCAGGTGGTCTCAGGCTGATTGGCGAGCGCTGGCAGATCAGCTGGATTTTGCTCGATGACGTGCCGCGATGGCAGCACCTGCACCGGCTGGGTCACCGCATCTGGCAGGGAGAGGAGGGGGATCAGCTCTATCACCTGCTCAGCCTGATGCAGGGGGAGGGGGTACGTTCACCCCTGCAACCCCAGCTGCTCAGCCTGTTGCTGGCGCTACTGGAACGCACTCTGCAAGGGGAGGTGCGCGGTACCCCTGAGCTGAGGTTGCAGGCGCTGTTTCGGCGGGTGGAGGCGCGCCTTGACGAGCCCTGGAGCGTAGCACTGCTGGCCCGGCAGATGGCCTGCTCTGTGCCCCATCTGCACCGGCTCTGCCAGCAGGTGTTCGGCATGGGGCCCATGGCCTGGCTCACCGGGCTCAGGATGAACAAGGCACGTCAGCTGCTGCTCTACACCAACTGGCCGCTCGGCGAGCTGGCCAGCCGGGTCGGCTACAGCGATGGCGCCAACTTTGCCAACCGTTTTCGCCGCATCACTGGTCAGACCCCCGGCGCCTTTCGTCGCCTGGGTCGCAAACCTTTTGCACCGGATGTGCAAACTCTTTGAAATTAATGGCGCAAGCTCATAGGATCGGCGGATCCCTTCGTCCAGGTCATTGTGTAGGTACCCGATCCATGTTTGAAGATAATAACCAGAAACGCCCCCTCTACATTCCCTATGCCGGTCCGGCCCTGCTGGAGACCCCCTTGCTCAACAAGGGCAGCGCCTTCACCAGTGAAGAGCGCAGCAATTTCAACCTCGAGGGCCTGCTGCCCCAGAATATTGAAACCATCGAAGAGCAGGCCGAGCGGGCCTACCGTCAGTTCATGGCGTTTGGCAACGACATGAACAAGCACATCTATCTGCGTAACATCCAGGATACCAACGAGACGCTCTTCTACCGTCTGCTGCACGACCACCTGACCGAGATGCTGCCGGTCATCTATACCCCGACCGTGGGCAAGGCGTGCGAGGAGTTCTCCAACATCTACCGCCGCGCCCGCGGCCTCTTCATCTCCTATCCGGACAAGGACAGGATTGATGACATGCTGCAAAACGCCACCAAGCAGAACGTCAAGGTAATCGTGGTCACCGACGGCGAGCGGATCCTGGGTCTTGGCGATCAGGGGATTGGCGGCATGGGCATTCCCATCGGCAAGCTCTCCCTCTACACCGCCTGTGGTGGCATTTCCCCGGCCTACTGCCTGCCGGTGGTGCTGGATGTGGGCACCAACAACCAGCAGTTGCTCAATGACCCCTTCTACATGGGCTGGCGCAATCCGCGCATCTCGGGTGAAGAGTACGCCGAGTTCGTCGATGCCTTTATCCAGGCGGTCAAGCGCCGCTGGCCCGATATCCTGCTGCAGTTCGAGGATTTCGCCCAGAACAACGCCATGCCGCTGCTCAACCGCTACAAGAACGAGCTCTGCTGTTTCAATGACGACATTCAGGGCACGGCTGCCGTGACGCTCGGCAGCCTGATCGCCGCTTGCAAGGCCTCCGGTGCCAAGCTCTCCGAGAAGCGGGTCGCCTTCCTCGGCGCGGGCAGTGCAGGTTGCGGCATTGCCGAGCAGATAGTGGCGCAGATGAAGGCCGAAGGGCTGACGGATGCACAGGCCCGTGGCCGGGTCTTTATGGTGGACCGCTTTGGTCTTATCACCGACAAGATCCCCAACCAGCTCGACTTCCAGCGCCGCCTCTCCCAGCCGGTTGAGCGCATTGCCGACTGGTCGGTGGGGGACAATATCTCCCTGCTGGAGGTGATGGAGCACGGTCGCCCGGACATTCTGATCGGGGTCTCCGGCCAGCCGGGCCTGTTCACCGAAGAGGTGGTCAAGACCATGCACAAGCACTGTGCCCGTCCCATCATATTCCCGCTCTCCAATCCCACCTCGCGGGTCGAAGCAACTCCGGCAGATCTCATCCGCTGGACCGACGGTCAGGCGCTGGTGGCCACCGGCAGTCCGTTTGCACCGGTGGAGCACAAGGGTAAGCGCTATGTCATCGCCCAGTGCAACAACTCCTTCATCTTCCCGGGGATCGGCCTTGGTGTCATCGCCTCCGGTGCCACCCGGGTGACCGATGCCATGCTGATGTCGGCCAGCCGCGCCCTGGCGGAGTGTTCGCCGCTGGTGAAGGGGGCCGAGGGCTCGCTGCTGCCGGATCTGGCGGACATTCACGAGGTATCCCGCTACATAGCCAAGATGGTGGCCAAGACCGCCATGCTGCAGGGCAAGGCGGTGCAGACCCCGGATGAGGTGATAGAGCAATCCATCGAAGCGAATTTCTGGCAACCGGAATACCGCCGCTATCGCCGCACCTCCTTCTGATCTTTCGCACAGACGAAAAGCAACAGGGATGCCTCGGCATCCCTTTTTTGTGCACCTTTCACCGGTTTCCCTTTCAGTACCTCTCCCACACGCTTGACTGCTCTCTTCGTTGTTTGACTCGGCCTATGGTGCGGCTGGCTCTGCGACGGGGGCCTCGGGGGCACCCTGAGAGCCGATGACCGGTTGCCCTCGCCACTGCTCAGGGTGCTCACCTTGTCGGCGGGCTGGCCGAGGCTGGCTCGCGGTGCCAAGTTGATGGACTTGATGCGATAGAGATCACCGCTCCCCCTCGGCCAATACCGAGAAGATGTCGCCAGGGGGCAACTGGCCTATCACCGACAGGGAGGCCTCATGGCTGCCAATGCAATCCAAACAGGTTTTGGTCTTATGTTCATCGCGCATCCTCGTCGATGTTTGATGCCGCAGAGCGCCAGCGCTGTTGTGTACAACCCCGACGATTGATAGGCGATGCAGGGTTTTTAACCACTTAGGTGGTACTTGGGATTACAACGAGCGGGACGAGGTGACAAAACGGAGAGGGTGAGCGGTGATCCCGGGGCAATAAAAAAGGAGGCCATCAGGCCTAATGCCAGTCAGTTAAGCCTGACTGGCATTGTTTTTATTTGTTTT
>NZ_CAWNYS010000080.1:0-10856 GCF_963878295.1 Aeromonas sp. HMWF014
CATGGATGCCGGCACGGGGCGGGGTAGGCAAGTGCTCACGCTTGCCTCGCCGCCTTCGGGGCCGGTCTGTGTCAGGCGAAGATCAGGGTGCTGACCCCGAGGCCGACAAACAGGATGGCGCAGGCGATGCGGATCCCCTTGAGCGGCAACTTGTCGGCGCCCAGCTTGCCGAGCAGCACCACGGGCACGTTGGCCAGCATCATGCCGAGGGTGGTGCCTGTGATGACTTGTACCAGCGAGTCATATTTGGCCGCCAGCAACACGGTGGCGATCTGGGTCTTGTCGCCTATCTCGGCGATGAAGAAGAGCACGAAGGTGGCCATGAAGGGGCCGTACTTGTCGAGCGAGCTCTCCTCGTCGTCCATCTTGTCCGGCACCAGGATCCAGGCTGCCATGGCAATGAAGGCGCCGGCGACCAGATAGATCATCACCTGGGGATCCAGCCAGCGGCTGATGAACTCGCCAAACCAGGCGGCGGCGGCGTGGTTGAGCAGGGTAGCCGCCAGCATGCCGGCTATGATGGGCCAGGGCTTGCGAAAACGACAGATGAGTAGCAACGCCAGCAGCTGGGTCTTGTCGCCGATCTCGGCGATAGCCACGCTCAGGGTTGAGGTTAACAAGGCTTCCATAAAAATGACCGGGGGACGGAATTGTTATACCTGAGACAAGCCTGCGCCATCCGTCCCCGGTATTGGCACTGGCCCGTCAAAGGTCTTGTCAAATCCACGGATTAAATGGATCACCCTGACCATGGTGAGTTGGCACCAAGCATGTTGATCAGGGTCGCAAACCGGTTTGGGATCGGGTTGCGAGACTACTCCCCCTCGATGGGAGCGGGCATTCTAGGGAAAAATCATCCGCCAGACAAGTGGGTTAGCCACCGACCAGCTTGACGCTGAAACCGGCCTTTTCCAGTTCGGTTTTGATCAGGTCCCGTTTATCCCCCTGGATCTCGATGATCCCCTCTTTCAGGCCGCCGCCGGTACCGCACTTTTTCTTGAGCAGGGTGGCGATGGCCTTTTGCTGTTCGGCCGGTACGCCGTGAATGCTGATGACACCGGCGCCCTTGCGCCCCTTGGTCTCGCGCCGGATGCGCACAGTGCCATCCTGCGGGAAGGGGGAGGCAGATTGAGACTGGGTCTGTTCCTTGATGATGCCGCCATCTGTGCTGTAAACCAGGCGGCTGTTGTTGTCGTGACTCATGGCAATACTTTATGGGTTAGCTAAGCGGAGTTTGATTTTACTCAAATAAAAGTTGAAGACACAGCATATAATGCCCCGAGTAAAAGCGAATTATTATTGTTTAACTTCAGGAGTCAGTCATGGTACTCACGCAGTTGTCACCGGGACAGAGTGCTCGCATCAAGAACATGAACCAGTTGACCCGCCCCCTGCGGCGCAAATTGATGGTGATGGGCTTGTTGCCACAGACTGAAGTCATCTATCTGCGATCCGCCCCGCTGGGGGATCCGCTCCAGATCCAGTGTCAGGGGATCTGTCTCTCCATGCAAAAGAGTCTGGCCCAGCAAATCGAGGTCGAACCGGTATGAGTTATTCCCTGGTAACCGTCGGTAATCCCAATAGCGGCAAGACCTCCCTGTTCAACGCCCTGACCGGTGCCCGCCAACAGGTGGGTAACTGGAGTGGCGTCACCGTCGATAAAAAGATGGGCGAATTTTCCGCCGATGGTCACGACTACAAGCTGATGGACCTGCCCGGCATCTATAGCCTGGCCAATCAGGAAGGGAGCCTGGACGAGCAGATTGCCAGTCGCTTCGTCCAGGGTCAGCAGCCGGATCTGCTGCTCAATGTCATCGATGCCGCCAACCTGGAACGCTCCCTCTATCTCACGCTGCAGTTGCGCGAGCTGGGGCTGCCCATGGTGGTGGTGCTCAACAAGCTGGATATCCTGCAAAAGCGCCGCATCGTTATCGACGAGAGCAGGCTCGGCAAATCCCTCGGTTGCCCGGTGGTCGCCCTCTCTGCGCACAACAGCAAGCAGGTTGCCGCCTTCAAGCAGCAGATCCAGCAGTTCATCGGCCAGCCCCAGCAGGCGCTGCGGCTCGATTACGGCCGCGACCTTGAACACGATCTGGCGGAGCTTGAGACCCTGCTCGCCCCCCATCATCTCACCCCTCGTGGCCGCGCCCTGCGCCTGCTGGAAGAGGATGTGGTGATGCAGGAGACCCTGTTGCCCGGCCAGCAGGCCGCCGCCACTAACGTGGTAGCCCGCGCCCATCATGCCCAGGACATCGATCTGCAACTGGCGGATATCCGCTATGGCCACATTCACCAGTGGGCCGGCCAGGCGTGTCAGCAGAAGGGCAAGCTCACCGTGGCCCAGAGCGAATGGCTGGATCGGGTGCTGCTCAACCGCTGGGTTGGCATCCCCTTCTTCCTGCTGGTGATGTACCTGATGTTCATGTTCGCCATCAAGGTGGGCAGCGCTTTCATCGACTTTTTCGACATCATGGGCGGTGCCCTGTTCGTGGATGGCGTGCACCACCTGCTGGGGCTCTTCGGTGCCCCTGACTGGCTGGGGGCCATACTGGCGGACGGCTTCGGGGTCGGCTTGCAGACGGTGGCCACCTTTATCCCGGTGATCGGCTGTCTCTACCTGTTTCTGGCGGTGCTGGAGAGCTCAGGCTATCTGGCCCGTGCCGCCTTCGTGGTGGATGCCCTGATGCGCCGCCTCGGCCTGCCGGGCAAGGCATTTGTGCCCATGCTGATGGGCTTTGGCTGTACCGTGCCGTCGGTGATGGCGACCCGCACCCTCAACTCGGAGCGGGAGCGGCTGATGACCTCGGCCATGGCCCCCTTCATGTCGTGCGGTGCCCGCCTGCCGGTCTACGCCCTGTTTGCGGTGGCCTTCTTCCCGGAATCGGGTCAGAACCTGGTGTTCGGTCTCTACCTCATCGGCATTGTGGTGGCCGTGCTCACCGGCCTGTTGCTGCGCAGCACCCTGCTGCCGGGCAAGAGCGATGCCATGTTGATGGAGATGCCCGATTACGAGTGGCCGCGCCCCATCAACGTGGGGATCAAGACCTGGCAGAAGCTCAAATCCTTCGTGTTCGGCGCCGGTAAAACCATAGTGCTGGTGGTCGCCGTGCTGAGCGTACTCAACTCGCTGGGCACGGATGGCAGCTTCGGCCACCAGGATCAGGAGAGCTCGGTGCTGAGCAAGATAAGCCAGGCCGTGACCCCGGTGTTGCACCCCATAGGTGTGCGCGATGACAACTGGCAGGCCACAGTGGGTATCGTCACCGGCATCTTCGCCAAAGAGGCGGTGGTCGGCACCCTCAACAGCCTCTACGCGGGCAAGAGCGGTGGTGAGGAGGCTGGCGAGTTCTCGCTGGTGGCCAGCTTCCACGAGGCCGTGGCTGCCGTGACGACCAATCTGGCGGAGATCAACCCGACCGACCCCATGGGGCTTGCCGTTGGCAATCTCGGCGACCAGCAAGCCGCCGCCGACGCGCAGGAGGTCGATGTCTCCACCTACGGCAACATGCAGGCCCACTTCGACGGCGCGGCCGGTGCCTTTGCCTACCTGCTGTTCGTGCTGCTCTACATGCCCTGCGCCGCCGCCATGGGGGCGCTGGTGCGGGAAACCGGTCGTCAGTGGGCGCTTTTGACTGCCGCCTGGTGCAACTACGTGGCCTTTATGTGCGCCACTGTCTTCTATCAGCTGGCAACCTTTGCCGCTCATCCCGAGCAGAGCCTGTTCTGGATCGGCAGCTATGGCCTCTCCCTGCTGCTGCTCTGGTGGCTGGGCCGTCGTCACGGCGACATAGTCGCCCGCAAGGTGGTGGCCCTGTGATCCTGCGGGAGCTCGGCGACTATCTCGCCGCACAGCAGAAAGTGAGCCGGCGGGATCTGGCGCGCCACTTCCACACCTCGGAAGATGCGGTGGAGGCCATGCTCGGCGTCTGGATGCGCAAGGGCCGGGTCGCCAAGCGGGAGACCCAGGTGTGCGGCGGCAGTTGCTGCGGCAAGCGTCAGGAGGTGATGTTCGAGTGGTGCGAGCCGGGCCAGATAGGCCTGGTGCAAAAGTGCTGAGCCTGCGCTCTGGTCCGCCTCACTCCATGACAAGGGGACGGGACTGACCGGCGGGTGCCAGCGGTGGTGAATGCCCACTGTGGATATCTGGCTGAATAAAGAAGAGGCCGACATCGCTGTCGGCCTCTTTGTATTTTCATCTCAGAAGACGTCGGCTGCCCGATTAATCCTCTTCAGCCCAGCGGCGTGAGCGTTCAACCGCTTTTTGCCAGCCGTGGTAGCGCTTGTCGCGATCGGCGTGATCCATCTGCGGGATAAACTCGCGATCCACGCTGAACTTGTCTTCCAGCTCGTCAGAGCTCTTCCAGAAGCCGACGGCCAGACCGGCCAGGAAGGCGGCGCCCATGGCGGTGGTCTCGATGCGGGTCGGACGTACCACCGGGGTGTGCATCATGTCAGCCTGGAACTGCATCAGGAAGTCGTTGGCTACGGCGCCGCCGTCTACCTTGAGGGCTGCCAGCTTGATGCCGGAGTCCTGCTGCATCGCATCCAGCACATCGCGGCTCTGATAGGCGATGGATTCCAGCGCGGCACGGATGATGTGGTTACGGTTGGCGCCACGGGTCAGGCCGACCATGGTGCCGCGAGCATACGGATCCCAGTAGGGGGCGCCCAGACCGACGAAGGCCGGTACCAGATAGACGCCGTTGGTGTCACCCACCTTGGAGGCGAAGTAGTCGGTATCGCGGGCATCGTGAATGATCTTCAGCTCGTCACGCAGCCACTGGATGGTGGCGCCGCCCATGAACACTGCACCTTCCAGCGCGTAGTTCACTTCCCCTTTCGGGCCGATGGCAACGGTAGTCAGCAGGCCGTTGCTGGAGCGAACCGGCTCGGTGCCGGTGTTCATCAGCATGAAGCAGCCGGTGCCGTAGGTGTTCTTGGCCATCCCTTTTTCAAAGCAGAGCTGGCCGAACAGGGCAGACTGCTGGTCACCGGCAATACCTGCGATGGGGATGCGGGAGCCGCCGCCACGGGTGGTGTAGCCGTACACTTCGGAAGAGGGTTTCACTTCCGGCAGCATGGACATGGGGATGCCCAGCTCGTCCAGCATCTTCTCGTCCCACTTCAGCTCGCGGATGTTGTAGAGCATGGTACGGGAGGCGTTGGTCGGGTCGGTGACGTGCACTTCGCCATTGGTCATCTTCCAGACCAGCCAGGTATCGATGGTGCCGAACAGCAGCTCGCCGTTCATCGCTTTCTCGCGGGCACCTTCCACGTTATCGAGGATCCACTTCACCTTGGTACCGGAGAAGTAGGCATCCAGCACCAGACCTGTGTTTTCGCGAACGTACTCTTCCAGACCGCGAGCTTTCAGCTCTTCGCAGATGGCGGCGGTGCGGCGGCACTGCCAGACGATGGCGTTGTAGATGGGCTTGCCGGTGGCCTTTTCCCAGACGACGGTGGTTTCACGCTGGTTGGTGATACCGATGGCGGCGATCTCTTCGCTGCGCAGGCCAGTCTTGGCCAGCACTTCGGTAAAGACGGAGGATTGGGTCGCCCAGATCTCCATCGGATCGTGCTCTACCCAGCCCGCTTTCGGGTAGTGCTGGGTGAATTCGCGCTGGGAGGTACCGACAATGTTGGCATCCTGATCAAACACGATGGCGCGGGAAGAGGTGGTTCCCTGGTCCAGAGCGACGACATATTTCTTTTCAGCAGACATGATGTTCTCCACGTTTCTATTTTCCACGTTTTTATACGTTGGAGGGGGCCGCTCTTATGCGGCAGCCTCTTCTTTGGCGGTTTGGGTCGCTTGCTCGGTGGTGACGACACGGTTGCCCGGGACGCAGGGAGCCAGCACTTTGACATACAGAGCGGTACCAATCTGGGCGCCAACGATGGGGCCAAGGATGGGTACCCAGAAGTAGGGGTTGTCACGACCACCGGTCATGGCCACGTCACCCCAGCCTGCCAGGAAGGCAAACAGTTTGGGGCCGAAATCACGGGCCGGGTTCATGGCAAAACCGGTTAACGGGCCGAGGGAAGCACCGATCACGGCGATCAGGATACCGATCAGCAGGGCGGCGGCGAAGCCTTTGGGGGCACCGTTGTTGTTGTCACCCAGTGCCATGATGCCCAGCATCAGGACGGCGGTGATCACCAGCTCGACCGCGAAGGCTTGCATGTTGGAGAGCAGCGAATGCGGATAGGTAGAGAAGATGCCAGCGGTGCCAAGGCTCTCGACGCTGCCGCGCACCACGTTGTGGGTCACTTCCCACTGAGTGAACAGGCCGCTATAGAGGAAGTAGACAAGGGCGGCGAAGCAGAAGGCGCCTGCGACTTGAGCGATGATGTAGGGCACCACTTTACGTTTGTCGAACCCGCAGAAGGTCATCAGCGCCAGGGTCACGGCCGGGTTCAGGTGGGCACCTGAAATACCCCCGGTCACATAGATGGCGATGGCGACACCCAGACCCCAGGTAATCGAGATTTCCCATTGTCCGAAGTTGGCGCCTGCCAGCACCAGGGCGGCCACACAACCGACGCCGAAAAATATCAGCAGGCCGGTGCCGATAAATTCGGCGATGCACTCGCCAAGCAGGGTATTGGGTCTTTGTATGCTCATATACCGTTATTCCTTATATCTACCCAGAGTAGGTTTGATGTTCTGTTTTGTTGTTTTTTTCAGTCCCATTATTTCGTTGGAAAACGTTTTTCTTGTTTTTTGAGCTGACGCAAACGTTATGCTCGTTTGTGCTCGTTCCAGGACGAGTGAGAAAATAAACCTAAATCGAACATTCACCACGCCCTCCCCGCAGGAAGTGTGGACAAGATCCCACTCATTGCTAAAAAACTGTGACGGAAAGCAAGATGCAGCCATGCTTGTACCACTTAGTGGGTAGCTGAAAGCCTTGCTATATAAGGGATTGCGGCTGATACGCAACTACTCAACTGGCGCTTTCTTTTGTAATAAAACTGCAATATTTGAGCCTCCATCACAGATTAAATGTTCATATATGAGCACAATAGGCTCGCTTTCGAATCAGGACTCCTCTGGTTGGTCAGCATGGACAGGGCACCCTCAACCGCCCACAACAACAATAAGGACGCAGAACATGCTTAGTCTCTTCAGGCCTGCCCCACATATAGACAGGCTCCCGGCCGACAAGGTCGATCCCTTCTACAAACGCATGCGTTGGCAGGTGTTTTTCGGGATCTTCTTCGGTTATGCCGGTTACTATCTGGTGCGAAAAAACTTCAGTCTGGCGATGCCTTATCTGATTGAACAGGGATTCTCCCGCGGCGATCTGGGCCTGGCCCTGTCGGGGGTTTCCATCGCTTATGGTCTGTCCAAGTTCCTGATGGGGAACGTCTCTGACCGCTCCAATGCCCGTTACTTCCTCTCCGCAGGCCTGCTGCTCTCGGCCGGCATCATGTTCATGATGGGGACAGTGCACTGGGCCACCTCCAGCATCGGCATCATGTTTGTGCTCTTGTTCCTGAACGGCTGGGCACAGGGCATGGGCTGGCCGCCCTGCGGTCGCACCATGGTGCACTGGTGGTCACAGAAGGAGCGTGGCGAAGTGGTCGCGGTCTGGAACGTGGCGCACAACGTCGGCGGCGGCATGATAGGCCCGCTGTTTATCCTCGGGATGGGCTGGTTCAATGACTGGCGCAGTGCCTTCTATGTGCCCGCTGCCGCTGCGGCTGCCATTGCGGTGATCACCTTCTTCGTGATGCGTGATACCCCGCAATCCGTGGGTTTGCCCCCCATCGAAGAGCACAAGAACGACTACCCGAAGGATTACAACGAAAGCCATGAGCAGGAGTTTTCCGCCAAGGAGATCTTCGTCAAGTACGTGCTGCACAACAAGCTGCTGTGGTATATCGCCATTGCCAACGCCTTCGTTTACCTCATTCGTTACGGCGTGCTGGACTGGGCCCCGACCTACCTGAAAGAGGCCAAGGACTTCAGTGTCGACAACTCCTCCTGGGCTTACTTCCTGTACGAGTGGGCCGGTATTCCGGGCACCCTGCTGTGCGGCTGGATCTCGGACAAGCTGTTCCAGGGTCGCCGTGCCCCGGCCGGTATCCTGTTCATGGTGCTGGTGACCGTTGCCGTACTGGTTTACTGGTTCAACCCGGCTGGCAACCCGACCATCGACATGATGGCACTGGTGGCCATCGGCTTCCTGATCTACGGTCCCGTCATGCTGATCGGCCTCTATGCGCTTGAGCTGGCACCGAAGAAAGCAGCCGGTACTGCGGCAGGTTTCACCGGGCTGTTCGGTTATCTGGGCGGCGCTGTGGCAGCCAACGCCATGCTGGGCTATACGGTTGACCACTTCGGTTGGGATGGTGGCTTCATGGTGCTGACCGCGTCTTGCGTGCTCTCCATCATCTTGCTGGCCATGACCCTCAAGCACGAGAACATTGCCGTCGCGGCCAAGAAAGCCGCTGCCGATAGGGCATAAAACGTGATCCTGCCCTTATCGATCCGAAAAGGGATCAGGTAAACTGCAAAAGGCCCCGCATCTGCCGGGGCCTTTTTTCGTCCCATCATCGGAGTGCAAGCGTGAAGCAAACCCAACGACATCTGGAGATCCTGGACGTCCTGACGCGGCAGGGCTTTGTCTCGACCGAGGATCTGGTGACCCACTTTGACGTCAGCCCCCAGACCATTCGCCGGGATCTGAATGATCTTGCCGAACAGAACAAGATCCGGCGCCATCATGGCGGTGCCTCCCTGCATTCGAGTACCGTCAATACCGCCTACAGTGCCCGCAAAGTGATGCAGCTCAAGGAGAAAGAGCGTATAGCCCGCGAAGTGGCCGCCAACATTCCCGACGGTTCATCGCTCTTTATCGACATTGGCACCACCACAGAAGCCATCGCCCGTGCCCTGCTGGATCACCGTGAGCTGCGGGTTGTCACCAACAACCTCAACGTGGCCAGCATTCTGACGGCCAAGGATGACTTCACCGTCATCATCGCCGGTGGCGAGATCCGCAACCGGGATGGCGGCATAGTGGGGGAGGCGACCCGCGATTTCATCGGCCAGTTCCGCATGGACTACGGTGTCATCGGTATCTCGGGCATCGACAATGACGGCTCCCTGCTCGATTTCGACTATCACGAGGTGAAGATTGCCCAGGCCATCATCGCTCACTCCCGTCAGGTGTTTCTGGCCGCAGACCACACCAAGTTTGGTCGCAATGCCATGGTCAATCTGGGCAACCTCAACCAGATCCACGCCCTGTTCACTGATCAGGAGCCGCCCGAGAAGCTCATGCGGTTGATGTCCCAGCATCAGATCGCATGCCACATCTGCTGAGTCGCCCCCCGCACTGGCATCAGGCCGCCGCACCGGCGGCCGCTTCTTTTCCGCTTCCTCCTCCTCTCTGTTTGTACAACCTGCGCTGCATTCTGGATGCCCCGCGTCTTGGATGCTCACGGGCATGAGCGCGATCTCGCGCCCCCTTTTTTGCCAGCCAGCCCCTTGCTGACACCCTGATCACCGATGGCCCGCATTTTTAGCATTGCCATAACCATCGCGATCACATTTTCTCCATAAAATGTTCGTTTATCATTTTTTCATGCTCTAATATGAGCGAAATCAAACATTGCTGTCATGGCAACACAAAATAAGAAAGAGTAGGTGAACATGAGCGAACATTATGATCTGGTCGTCGTTGGCGGCGGCATCAATGGGGTGGGCATTGCGGCTGATGCAGCGGGTCGGGGTCTGAAGGTTGCCCTGTTCGAGGCGCAAGATCTCGCCTCTGCCACCTCTTCCAATTCCAGCAAGCTGATCCACGGTGGCTTGCGTTACCTCGAACATTACGAATTCCGGTTGGTGAAAGAGGCGTTGGCGGAGCGGGAAGTGCTGCTCGGCATGGCCCCTCACATCGCCCGTCCCATGCGCTTTCGGCTGCCCCATCGCCCGCACCTGCGTCCGGCCTGGATGATCCGCGCCGGTCTGTTCCTGTATGACAACCTGGCCAAGCGCGACAAGCTCAAGGGCAGCTGCGGCCTGCGCTTCCTGCCGCAAGACGGCTTGAAGAGCGGTATCAACAAGGGCTTCGAATATTCGGATGCCTGGGTCGATGACGCTCGCCTGGTGGTGCTCAATGCCATGATGGCCCGGGACAAGGGCGCCGACGTGCAGACCCGTACCCGCTGCATCAAGGCGGTGCGTGGCTCCAAGCACTGGACTCTGACCCTGGAGCGGGAAGGGGGCGAACAGTTCACCGTCACCTGCCGTGGTCTGGTCAATGCGGCCGGTCCCTGGGTCAAGACCTTCTATGACGAGAGCCTGCACGAGAAATCTCCCCGTGGCATTCGCCTCATCAAGGGCAGCCACATGATAGTGCCGCGCATCCATGAGCGCGAAGAGGCCTATATCCTGCAAAACGAGGACAATCGTATCGTCTTCGTCATCCCCTATCAGCAGGACTACTCGCTGATTGGCACCACGGACGTGGAGCATCACGGCAGTCCGCGCGAAGCCAGGATCAGCGAGGCCGAGATAAGCTACCTCTGCAAGGTGGTCAACGCCCACTTCACTCGCCAGATCGCCCCGAAAGATGTGATCTGGACCTATGCCGGGGTGCGCCCGCTGTGCGATGACGAGTCCGATTCCCCCCAGGCGGTGACCCGTGACTACACCCTCGAGCTCTCCGGCGAATCCGACGGCGCGCCGCTGCTCTCGGTGTTTGGCGGCAAGCTCACCACTTATCGCAAGCTGGCCCAGGCCGCCTGTAACAAGCTCAAACCCTGGTTCAGCCAGATGGGCGAAGATTGGACCGCCAGCAGCCGTCTGCCCGGTGGTGAGTTCGACTGCTCCACCACCGAGT
>NZ_CAWNYS010000080.1:10866-16697 GCF_963878295.1 Aeromonas sp. HMWF014
GAATTTGACTGGCTGGATGAGCGCAATGCCCGCCGTATCGCGGAAGCCTATGGCAGCCATGCTCGCCTCTGGCTGCACGAGGAGCGCGGTCAGCACTTTGGCGCCGGTTTGTACGAGTCGGAAGTGCGTTATCTGATGAGCCGCGAGTGGGCCCATTCGATGGAAGACATACTGTGGCGCCGCAGCAAGCTGGGGCTGCGCCTGTCCGATACCGAGCAGCTGCAACTGCACGTCTGGCTGGAGCAACACCAGCACGCCCTGCTCAAGGCCAGCTGATTGATGAAGGACGGGCGGCCCCTTGGCCGCCCGCCGTTAAACTGCAATAAACCTCTGTTATAACAATAACCTACATCCAATACACAATAACAAAGAGCACCGCGCATGAAAAAACTCTCTCTCTCCCTGATCGCCCTTGGCCTGGGGGGCGCCCTTGCATTGCCTGCACTGGCTGCCGATGAAGGTAAAATCGTGATTGCCCACCGTGGCGCGTCCGGCTATCTGCCCGAGCATACCCTGGAGTCCAAGGCGCTGGCCTATGGCATGGGGGCCGACTATCTGGAGCAGGATCTGGTGATGACCAAGGATGACCAGCTGGTGGTGATGCACGATCACTTCCTCGATGGCATCACGGACGTGGCCGAGCGTTTCCCCGGTCGGGTCCGTCCGGACGGACGCTACTATGTGGTGGACTTCACCCTGGACGAGGTGCGCTCCTTGCGCATGACGGAGCCGTTCCAGCTGGTGGATGGTAAGCAGGTGCCCGTTTATCCGGCCCGCTTCCCGCTGTGGAAGTCCAGCTTCAAGATCCACACCTTCCAAGAAGAGATAGAGATGATCCAGGGGCTCAACAAGAGCACTGGCAAGCACATTGGCATCTACCCGGAGATCAAGGCCCCCTGGCTGTTTCGCCACGAAGGCAAAGATATCTCCAAGGCGGTGCTGAACGTACTCAAGGAGTACGGCTACACAGGGAAGGATGACAAGGTCTACCTGCAGAGCTTCGATGCCGACGAGCTCAAGCGCATCAACAGCGAGCTGATGCCGGCCATGGGCATGGACTTGAAACTGGTGCAGCTGATGGCCGAGACCGATTGGAACGAGACCATGGTCTATGACGCCAAGGGCAAGGCAACCCCTTATGACTATGACTGGATGTTCAAGCCGGGCGCCATGAAGACCATCGCCAGCTATGCCGAAGGGATAGGCCCCTGGAAGCCGATGATAGTCACAGAGCCGGGCATCCTGGGCAAACCTGTGTTTACCCATATGGTGAAAGAGGCTCATGCCGCCGGTCTCAAGGTGCATCCTTATACCTTCCGTCAGGATGAAGGCCAGATCCCGGCCTATGCCAAGGACTTCAGTGATCTGCTCAACATCTTCCTCTATCAGGCCGATGTTGACGGGGTGTTCAGCGACTTCCCGGACAAGGCGGTCGAAGTCATCAAGGCACACGGCAAACCATAACTGCAGAGCAAGACGCGAACGCAAGCGGGGCCAGGTGCCCCGCTTTTTTATAACATGGAGGCAAGCGCTGGGGTGGGATGGTGGTTGAGCAGCGCTGACAGTCGCATTGGGGTGTAACTGTAAGTTTACGATTTTTGGCGGTTCAGGGACTTTTTATCCGCGACTTTCTGGCTGTTTAGGTCACCAACCTGGTCGTTTATCCACCTATTAGGCAGTTTAACCGCTAGTTTCACTTGATTGTTTGTTTTTCCTTGGTAAGGTGAGGGCGGTTGCGTAACAATGTGCTGACTTGTGTAAACAAAAAGATACGATCAGTGCGATTGGCTTAAAAACGGTAGAGAGAATGAGATCATGCAAAGAGACCCCCTGAACAACATCCATATCCAGTCCGAACAAGTGATGATCACGCCTGCCCAGCTCAAGGAGAAGCTACCCATCTCCGACCAGGCGCTGGCATTCGTGCAAGGGGCCCGCACCACCATCGCCGACATCATCCACCGCCGTGATCACCGCCTGCTGGTGATCTGTGGTCCCTGCTCCATTCACGACATGGACGCCGCCAAAGAGTACGCAACCAGACTCAAAGCGCTGCATGACGCTTATCAGGACTCTCTCTACATTGTCATGCGGGTCTACTTTGAGAAGCCACGCACCACGGTCGGCTGGAAAGGGTTTATCAACGATCCGAATCTGGATGGCACCTTCGATGTGGAGCTGGGGCTGCACCGGGCCCGCGAGCTGCTCTGCTGGCTGGCGGAGCTGGAATTGCCGCTGGCGACCGAGGCACTCGACCCCATCAGCCCGCAATACCTGGCGGAGCTCTTCTCCTGGTCAGCTATTGGCGCCCGTACCACCGAATCCCAGACTCACAGGGAGATGGCATCCGGCCTCTCCATGCCGGTGGGCTTCAAGAACGGCACCGACGGCAACCTGGGTACCGCCATCAATGCGCTGCAGGCGGCCTCCAGCCCCCACGCCTTCATGGGGATCAACCAGCAGGGTCAGGTCGCCTTGCTGCAGACCCAGGGCAACCCGGATGGTCACGTGATCCTGCGCGGCGGCAAACATCCCAACTATGACTCGGTCAATGTGTCGCTGGCAGAAGAGGCGTTGGAGAAAGCGGGCCTGCTGCCCGGTCTGGTGGTGGATTGCAGCCACGGCAACTCCAGCAAGGATCACCGTTTGCAGCCCAAGGTGGCCGACAACGTGATCCACCAGATCCAGGAGGGCAACCGCTCCATCATCGGGGTGATGCTCGAATCCCACCTGTTCGAGGGCAACCAGTCCAGCGAGCAGCCCAAGCAGCAGATGCGCTATGGGGTCTCCATCACCGATGCCTGCATCGACTGGGACACCACAGCGACCCTGCTAGCCCGCTGCCACAACCAGCTGGTTGAACCTCTCAAGGGCAGAACTGCACGGTAAGCCGTGGTATCTTGTCGTAACCTATTGAACAATCTGGGTATCACCGTACGTGGTATCACGCCGCTCACGCCGTGATACCTTGTTGCCTCTTGAATTTCAGGGCGCCGCTGCCCGCGGCGCCGGCAGGGACTGGATATGGCTGAAGAGTTGAATGCCCTCAGGGACAAAATCGATGTGGTGGACAGGCAGCTGATCGATCTGCTGGCCGCCCGTCTGGCGCTGGTGGGGGAAGTGGGTGAGGTAAAGAGCCGCCACGGCCTGCCCATCTATGCACCGGACAGGGAGGCAAGCATGCTGGCTCGCCGCCGCGCCGAGGCCGAACTGCTGGGAGTGCCCGGCGATCTCATTGAGGATGTGCTGCGCCGGGTGATGCGCGAATCTTATATCCTCGAATCGGCCAGCGAAAAAGATAACCACTTCAAATGCATGAAGCCGGATCTTGGCAAGGTGGTCATCATCGGCGGCCAGGGCCAGCTGGGCCGGCTGTTCGGTCACATGTTCGGCCTCTCCGGCTACCGGGTCGAGACCCTCGAACAAGCAGATTGGCCAAGGGCTGACGCCATCCTGGCCGATGCCGGTCTGGTGATGGTGGCGGTGCCCATCGATATCACCTGTCAGATCATCGACCGACTCGGCAACTTGCCCGTCGATTGCTTGCTGGTGGATGTCACCAGCGTCAAGAGTGAGCCGCTTGCCCATATGTTGGCGGTACACCAAGGGCCCGTGCTGGGGCTGCACCCCATGTTCGGACCGGATGTGGCCAGCCTCGCCAAGCAGGTGATCGTGTGCTGTCAGGGCCGTGACGCGGCCGCCAGTCAGTGGTTGCTGGATCAGATGACCATTTGGGGCGCCCGCTTGCAGCAGGTGGAAGCCAAGGCTCACGATGAGGCCATGACTCTCATTCAGGCGCTGCGCCACTTCGCCACCTTTGCCTACGGTTGGCACCTCTCGCAAGAGAGTGCCAATCTGGATCGCCTGCTGAGCCTGAGCTCCCCCATCTACCGGCTGGAGCTGGCCATGGTGGGGCGGCTGTTCGCTCAGGACCCGGAACTCTATGCCGACATCATATTGTCGTCACCGCAGAATCTGGCGATGATCCGCCGCTACTACCAGAACTTTGGCGAGGTGCTGGGGCTGCTGGAGCGGGGGGACAGGGCCGGATTTATCGACGCCTTCTCACAGGTCTCCGGTTTCTTCGGCGAACACGCCGACCAGTTCCTGCGCGAGAGCCGCATGTTGCTGGCTCAGGCCAACGACCGCCGCCAGCACGGCTGATGCGATTGCACATAAGCATCATAGAGAAGGGGCCTATTCGGCCCCTTTTCTGTCTGTGTTATCCGCCCTGAGGTTATTCAGGCTGAGGTAGGCGCAGATCGGCGCCATCCCAACCGAGCGGCAGGGTCAGCAGCTGATCGATAAGCTCCCGGCGATCGGATTTCTCCAGATAGGCGAGGTAGAGCGGACGGCTCAGTGGCTGGCCTCCCTCCACCAGATGCAGCAGTCCCTGCTCCAGGAAGGGGCTCACCATCCGCCGTGGCAGATAGGCGGCACCGCCATTGGCCAGCACGAACTGCAGCGCCATGCTGGCGGAGCTCGAGTGCAGCACGGGTGTCTTTTGCAGGCTCTGCAAGCGGCTGGGTTGCGGCTCGAAGCTAGTGCCCCAGTCGAGTTGAATGTGGGGAATCTGCATCAGGCTGTCGGCGCTGGCGGCACCATCCCGGCTCACCAGTTCGAACACCAGCTCACCGATGGGGTGCAGGGCAATCTCGTCAATCTTGGTTGGCTCGGAGAGCAGGGCCAAGTCGAGGGAGCGCTCCAGCAACTGGCGGCACAGGTGCTCGCGCGAGGCGGTTTCGAGCCGCACGGCGAGGCCGGGAGCCAGCGCATAGACGTGATTGAGCCAGTCGTTGAAATCGAGCTCCCAGAACACGGCGGGCGCGCCTATGGCGAGTTGTTGACTGAAACCGGGGGAGAGCGCTACGTCCTGCTTGGCCCGACCCAGGGTATGCAAGATAGCATCTGCATAGGGCAGCAGACGTTCACCGGACGCGGTCAGGCGGATGTTGTTGCGATGACGGGCAAACAGACTGACCCCGAGTTGCTGCTCGAGCTGGCGGATCCGAAAGCTCACCGCCGACTGGGTCAGGTAGAGATTCTCAGCAGCCCGGCCAAAGTGTCGGGTCTTGCTGACCTCGATAAAGGTCCGAAGCAGTTCGGTATCCATTAATCGATGGACTCGTCGCTGCCGCCGCCACTGCCATTGCCACCTTCAAATCCACCGCCACCGGTTTCCTCGTTGGCGCCACCCGCGACTGTGCACAGACGATGCACGCGCTTGGGACCTATCACCTTCAGATATTTGAACCACACCTTGGCATGGGGATTGCTGCCGGCAGAGCCAGATTTGATTTGTTCGAGAAAGGCGCTTTCTATGTCATCGCGCGGCGTCAGGTTGCCCTGATAGAGCGCCAGCATGGCGGTGCCGTATTTTTCCAGACTGTCCGCTTCGGCCACAGTGAATTCGCCACTGCGACGCAGGCCACGGGGAAAATGTTTGAAGTCGTTGAAACGCTTGTCGGATTCGAAGCTCATAGTGCTCTTTTTCTGGTTAGTTTGACCTTTGCGGGCAAGTATCATCAGGCTGTCGCAGAGTGCAAAATCAATTTTTTCACTATATGGATAAATTTCTTTAATCGAAAGTGATTTATCCATGATCCAACGGGCATTCAGGGGAAGCAGAAGCAAAAAAGTGAGAAAAAAAGCGGAGTTATGTCAGGTTCTATAAAGGTTTGGCGGGTAGGTAGACGATTTTTTGGTTAAAAATAAAGCGCCGTTTGGCGCTCTATTTTGCATCATTCATGAACCAACGTAGGAAATTTGGTCTCGATAGATGCTTACTCTATCATGGCTGGCTGGGCCAGGTTGTCGGCACGCCACAGACG
>NZ_CAWNYS010000081.1:0-2805 GCF_963878295.1 Aeromonas sp. HMWF014
CGCTCAGATGAGCGGGCTTTTTTATTGGGTGAAATTCAAGTGCTTGGCTGCAATGGCTAGGTGATGCTTTCCTTCAGGCCCTTTCATTCGTTTATTTTTTCCCCGCTCTGATTCGGATTACTGCGCCATCCAGCGTTATATATCCCCGTCCATTTCGCTTGTCTGAATATAAAAAACACAGAATGTGATACCCCTACCTTTCTTGTGATGCCTGCTCTGCTTTAATTCGTCTGCTCAAGTTTGATGGGCCAAGGAATCACAATAATTTGAGGAATGGATACATGTTCAAAAGAACAGTAACGATGATACTGGCGGCGGGAACCCTGGTATTAGGCGGTTGCGCGTCCCATGGTGGTGCAGAGCAGACTGCGGCAGACAACAGCGACTTCGGTGGCAAGTCCATCTACCTGCGTGGGGAGATGAACGACTGGATGGCGGTGGATGAGAGCAAGGTGGTCAAGGTGGCCGACAAGCTTTACATGGCCAAAGGCACCCTCAACAAAGAGTGGGCTCCCTACAAGTTCAAGTTTGCTGACTCTGGCTGGAGCTGTGGTACCAACTTTGGCTATAAGAGTCCGAGTGACGGTGTTGCCGTATTGGGCGGTGAGGCAGTGCCGGTCAACCCCTGCTCCAAGTATGAGGAGTTGAAGTTCTCACCGGATGTGGATGGTGTCTATGAGTTCTATCTGAATATGGCGGGTGAAACGCCGACCGTTTACGTCAAGAAGCCCTGATCTATCTCTGAGTGTTAAATTTCTCAGAAAATTAATCGGTTAAGTGCCCTGGCCCAGAAATCTGCTGGCCGGGGCATTTTTTTAGGTTAAAATCGGCGCCCTCATGGCATCAGGTGTACTATATGTTGTGTTATTTATTTTACATGGCACTATTTGTTGTGTTTTGTGCTGTTGTCATGATGTTGATGCATTCACATAAGGTTGATTGAAAATGGCTAAATCGAACCCGGTGCTGGAGAGTGAGCTTGGCTCCCGCCTTATCCCCCTGCAGGAAACGTCCCTCGAAATCTGGGATAGCAAGTATCGCCTCAAGAGCAAGGATGGCACTCCCATCGATAGCTCTATTGATGAGACTTACCAGCGGGTAGCCCGTGCGTTGGCCGAGCAGGAGCTGGAACCGGAGGCCTGGTTTGAGCCGTTCCTGTGGGCGCTGCGCAATGGGGCCATTCCGGCTGGCCGCATCACCTCCAATGCGGGGGCTTTTGAGCACAAGCCTGCCACTTCAACCATCAACTGCACTGTCTCCGGTACCATTGAAGATTCGATGGACGATATCCTCGGCAAGGTGCACGAGGCTGGCCTGACCCTGAAAGCCGGTTGCGGTATCGGCTATGACTTCTCGACCCTGCGCCCGCGCGGCGCTTTTGTCTCCGGTGCCGGTGCTTACACGTCCGGCCCGCTCTCCTTCATGGATATCTACGACAAAATGTGTTTCACCGTCTCGTCAGCCGGTGGTCGCCGTGGCGCACAGATGGGCACCATGGATATCCGTCATCCCGATGTGATCGAGTTCATCCAGGCCAAGCGGGAAGATGGTCGTCTGCGCCAGTTCAACCTCTCCCTGCTGATCACCGAAGATTTCGTCAAGGCGGTGAAGGAGGATGCCCCCTGGCAGCTGATCTTCCCCTACACCGCCAAAGAGGTGGAGCAGGATGGCATTGCGCTGGACGATCCCGCTCAGGCGCTCTGGGCTGACTGGCCCAACAAGGAAGGGGTTGTTTTCAACGAGCTGGGGCAGGTCGCCTGCAAGGTTTACAAGACCCTGCCTGCCCGCAAGCTGTGGAATGTCATCATGACCTCCACTTATGACTATGCAGAGCCCGGTTTCATCTTGATCGACAAGGTCAACCAGATGAACAACAACTGGTTCTGTGAAGAGATCCGCGCCACCAATCCCTGTGGCGAGCAGCCATTGCCACCCTACGGTGCCTGCCTGCTCGGCTCGGTCAATCTGACCAAGTTTGTGCGCGACCCCTTTACTGAAAGAGCGGCTTTCGATTGGCAGGCGTTTCGCAAGGTGGTGGCTATCTTCACCCGCATGCTCGACAACGTGGTGGAGATCAACCAGCTGCCATTGCCCAAGCAGCGCGAGGAGATCACAGCCAAGCGCCGTCATGGCATGGGCTTCCTTGGTCTTGGTTCGACCCTCACTATGCTGCAGATCAAGTACGGTTCTGCGGCATCTGTGGCGTTTACCGAGCAAGTATCTCAGGAGCTGGCCATGACCGGCTGGCAGGAGTCGCTGCGTCTGGCCAAGGAGAAGGGCCCGGCCCCCATCATGGAGCAGGAGTTCGAGGTGACCGGCAAGATGTTGCGGCTGCGTCCGGAAATGGTGGCCGATGGCCTCAAGGTTGGCGACAAGGTGAAGGGCAAGGTGCTGCACGCGCGCTACAGCCGCTATATGCAGCAGGTCGCAGAAGTGGATCCTGCGCTGGTCGCCGAGCTGGCCGAAGCCGGTGGCCGCTTTACCCATCACAGCAGCATCGCGCCGACCGGCACTATCTCGCTGTCGCTGGCCAACAACGCCAGCAACGGTATCGAACCGAGCTTTGCCCATTACTACAGCCGCAACGTCATCAAGTCGGGCAAGAAGAGCAAGGAGAGCGTGGATGTCTACTCCTTCGAGCTGCTTGCCTACCGCGAGCTGGTGAACCCGGCGGCCATGCCTTACACGGATGATGACGCCAGTCGTCTGCCGGAGTACTTCATCACGGCTGACGACATCACGCCGGCCCAGCACGTGGACATTCAGGCGGCGGCCCAGCGCTGGATTGACTCCTCCATCTCCAAG
>NZ_CAWNYS010000082.1:0-2428 GCF_963878295.1 Aeromonas sp. HMWF014
CTGTCTATCAGCCCATCATCAGCACCCGCACCAATCAGCTGCACGGGGCCGAGCTGCTCTGCCGCTGGCCTCACCCCGAGCTCGGCATGATCTCGCCGGATGAGTTCATCCCGCTGGCGGAGGAGCTGGGGCTCATCGGCAAGCTCGGCCAACGCATGCTGGAACAAGGCTGTGCCCAGCTGGCACGCTGGCAGGCGGCGGCGCCGGATCTGGTGCTCTCCATCAACCTCTCCCCGCTGCAATTTCGCGACCCCGAGCTCTGCCCGCAGATCTTCGCCTGCATCGAACGCCACGGCCTGGCCCCCTGGCAACTGGAGCTGGAGATCACCGAAGGCGTGCTGATGGAGAACGCCGACGAAATTGAGAGCAACCTGACCAACCTGATCGAAGCGGGATTCCAGCTCGCCATCGATGACTTCGGCACAGGTTACTGCTCGCTCGCCTACCTGCCGAGGCTACAGGTAGCGACCCTCAAGCTGGACCGCAGCTTCACCCAGGGGCTGACCACCAATCAGGCCACCACCGCCATAGTGCGTTCCGTCATCGGTCTCGGTCACGAGCTGGGGATCAGGATCACCGCCGAAGGGGTCGAAACCCCCGAGCAGCAGGCCTGGCTGGTGCAGGCCGGTTGCGATCGGCTGCAGGGCTACCTGTTCAGCCGCCCTCTGCCTCCCGACGAGTTTGCCCGCAGCTACCAGCTGCCTGTGCCTGACAGCCAACCAACAGGCCAGCCCAGAGGGTAATGCCAGTCAGCTAACCATTTTTGTGGCTGAATAGTCGACATGTTCAATTACAGGAACTGTGCCATGGTGGACGCGTCAATCTGGCTGACACCTTTGCCCTGACTGGCATCCAATAAAAAGAGGGAGGCATGATGCCTCCCTCACTCTTTGGCCTTTATACCTCGCGGGCTAAGAGTCACATGCTCGTCACTGACTTGCATTAACCCCAGAGGGTGACCGGTTGCTTGTCAGGCACACAGATCAGCAGTGCGTCAAGCCCGCTTACTCCTGGAAGTAGGTGCCCCAGCCGTCATAGTCCACACCATATTTCTGAAGGATCGGCAGCATTTTTTCGATGTCGGCGACTATGGTCTCGATCTCCAGCTTGCACTCGACAGTGGCATCGAAGCAGAAGATAGGGGCGCCATCATCCAGCTCCATCTCTTCGGCATCTGTCACTTCAAAACCGGCCTTGAACAGGTCAACGGCGGCCTTCTCCAGCTGATCGAAATCCTGGCAGGCGAAGTGGTGCTCAATGTCATATTCCAGATCCGGGTTGCTGCCATCGGCCAGCAACTCGTTGACGATGGCGGTGGTCTCTGCACGCCACTCTTGCATATCAAGACTCATATTAACCCCAGATGATACTTGGTTGGTGTCAAATGCCGTCGGCCACAGGGTGCCTGTTCAGACTCGCTGCACCCCGGGCGGCATAGTTGCGGCAAAGCATACCCGCAGAGCGCATCCGGCTCAATGCGGCAAACCAAGTTAGCGGGTCCACCACGGCCACCCCAAATGGGGTGCCACCACAAAAGGTGAATAAAGTGTAATCTGCCGCCGGCCACAAAATGACCCATACGGAACTTCACGCGAGAGATCGCCAGCGGCATAACACCATCGAAAGTCACTTAAAAATCAGCACGTTCAACCAACTTGTGCACAGTGACAAAGGATCCTAAGGGGGTGTATTAAGGGACGCGGACGAAATACTGTCCGTACGGAAAGAGGAGCCAGCAGGGCTCCCTTTTTATCATGTGAAGGAGCACATAGAGAATGCCTAAAAAAACAATAATGAGCCTGGTCATAGGCTCAACCCTGATGATTGGAAACCACGCCATGGCTGCCCCGGTGCATGGTCCGTTCGATGCCGCCCTGGCCGATGAGGTGAAGGTACTGGAGATGCTCAAAAAGAGTGGCCGCATCCAGACCCTGGCCTCTCCCGAGATGGAACGGGCCGCCCTGGCCAGCTTCTACCGCGAAAAGTCACGGGCCTACAATGGCAGCAGTGGCACCCTGGCGGTGAAAGAAGGCAAGGTGCGGGAGACCATCCTCAAGAAAATCCGCTTCAACGGCATGGCCGGTCCCGGTGATCGGGTTCCCACTCTGCTGCTCAAATCCATCGAGAGGGAGCACTACCAGGGCAAGATGCGCAAGGACAAGATCCTCGCCATCTTGGTGGACTTCCCCGACTACCCGAAAAACAGCATCACCCCTGACCTCACCAAGATGTACTACCCGGACTACACCCCGGAGCACTACAACGACTTGCTCTTTTCCAACAAGGGCTATAAAGGCCCGAATGGCGAGTACTTTATCTCGATGCGCCAGTTCTACGAGCAGCAATCCGGCAAGAGCTACAGTGTGCGCGGCAAAGTGGCGGGCTGGTATACCGCCGACAAGAATGCCGCCTACTACGGATCCAATGC
>NZ_CAWNYS010000083.1:0-14815 GCF_963878295.1 Aeromonas sp. HMWF014
TGGGCTGGTTGCCTTTGACGGCCAACAAGTAATCGCCACTTTGCTGGAGGGTGGTCTCTGTTTGGCACCCCATCGCATCGATGGATACCAGGCAGCCTTTGATGTCGAGCAACGCCAACAAGTCGGGAATGGCGGTGATTTCATTGGACTTGGCGTCGGTTTTTATCTGTCCGAGCACCAGCTTATTGGTGGCGGCATAGGCGCTTACCATGTGAATGGTCGACGTTCGATCTTCACGGTTATAGAAACTGCTCAGGGTTTTGCCATCGATAGCGACCAATGCGCCATCGGTGTGCTGGTTGATGGCTTGAGTCCAACGTACGAACGCGGCCTGAAACGGCTCTGGTTTGATACCGGAGATGATCCTGGCGATGGTGTCATGGACAGGAATACCATTTTTAAACAGCCCCCTGGATTGAAACCAAGGAAGATGAACCTCACCGAAATCTTCAATATCTTCCCAGCCGTCTGCACCGCCGATCACAGCGCAGACGGTGAGAAACAGGACATCCTAGAAGGGATAATAAATCTTGCCCTGCCACCAGGCTTGGCAACCGACGGCATGTATTATCGCTGCGCGGACCAAAGGTGTAGGTAACAACGCGTTTTCTTTTATGCCGATGATTTTTGTTGCCTACATAAGCCCATTGCTCATCGAGTTCACAGATAAGCCCCACCTCATCCAACACAACTGTTTCGGTAGTTACTTTCCTTGGCGCGAGTTTTTAAGGCACGCAGGATGATATTAATGCCAATGTTGAGGGCGCGAGCGGTGTGACGGATACCGGGGCCGTTGAACGCCATCTCGACAATTTTCTCTTTAACGCTGGGTTTACTGAAAGCATGGCAACAATAGCGAAGGTGACCGGCAGGGGGCTTATCGTGGCGATATACGCGGTCGAAGTGGCAACACGGGCAGTGAACGATGATGATGTCATGAAGAACCGAGTCTCAAAAGTATCACCATACCTTATCAACCGATCCGAGGTATCAAAGATTATTTAAATTAGCATGAAACTCAAACCGCTCTGAAATTCTGTGAAAGTTAATATATTTAATGAAATGGCGATGGGCATGCTATGAGTAAATCTGGATTTTTAAAGGTTATAGCTGGTTGGTTGTGGTGTGTATTTAATATATCTGGTTGCTCCTCACTATTATCTTCACAAGATGATCAATAAATACATCAAGCCGCCCAGCAAGGTCAGGGGAAGGCGCAATATGAATTGGCTAACCGTTTGGCGGCCAAGCTCGATTATCCCGAGGCGATGCGCTGGATGAAACAGGCCGCCGAACAAACAGGGCCTTGGCAGCGGATGCCGATATGCGGGGAAAAGCGGCACTGCAGGTAGGACGCTGCTATCAGGTGGGCTTGGGTGAGCCGAAGAGTCCGCAATTGGCCGAGCGCTGATGGCAACGCTCGGCCAAGTTAGGCAACCGTGAAGCCAGTTATCAGTGGGGGAAAAATTGTCAACAGCAGCACAAGGGCAAGCTGGTAAGCGAGTGCCTCGACTGGTTCGAGCCGGCTGCCAAACGGGACTATGTCGACGCGCAACTGATCCTGGGGCAGTGGTATGCCAAGCAGCCTGGATACCATCAAATGGTTGGAGAAAGCCGCCGGGCAAGGACATCGCGACGCGCAATATCAGTTGGGATTGCGCTATGAGCAGGGGAAGGGGGTAAGCAAACGTAGCGATGTGGCGCTGCGTTGGTTTGAGAAGGCTGCGGCCCAGCAGCAACCGGAGTGCGCTGTTGATACTGGCACGTAAGGCTGCCCCTGAGGAGGCGTTCAGTTTCTATCAGCGGGCTGCCAATGTAGGGTCTGCACCAGCTCAACTCTGGTTGGGGCAGGCTTATCTGGCAGGAGAAAAGGTCGCTCAGGATCTTGCCTTGGGTCGTTATTGGCTGGCGCTGGCTGCTGGCAATGGTTCTCATGAAGCCGAATATCAGCTGAGCCTGCAACAGAGCGATGCTGCGGCGCAAGCGTATTGGTTGATGCGTGCAGCAGAGGGCGGTTTTAGCCAGGCTCAGTTTGCATTGGCTGAATGGCTACAAGAGCGCGGGGATCTCGCTGCCGCTCGCCTGCGTTTTTACAGGCGGCGGCGCAGGGCAATGTCGATGCTCACTACGCCTATGGTGAGATGCTGGGGCTGGGCGGCAAAGAGGATTATGCGCAAGCTCTCAAGCATTCTCGATTGGCTGCCAACGCCCATCATAGATCGGCCCAGTATCGCATGGGGGTGATGCGTGAGCAGGGATTGGGGGTACCGCGCAATAGACTGCATGCTTATGCATGGTGCCTGCTCGCTGCGACGGATGGTAATAATGATGCGACCAAGGCTCGTGATGAGCTGGAAAAAGGCATGACAGAGAAGGAAAAGAGTGCAGGTCAGAAGCTGGCTCAGCACTGGTTCGTGACACTTGCTCAAGGGAAGAGATTGGAGAATTATTGAGTTTGGTGTAAAAACAGTTATTGAGTTAATTGTAACAAATGGGTTTTGCGTGATGGAAAAATGCCATTATGGCATAATAAATTATATATAAAATGGTTGTTGTCAACGTTTTTTAAACAATCTAAGGTTCGTTAGTTTCTTCATTATTCAATATAATGAAGGGATTTTTTCACTATGTAATGTATTGTTACGCATCTTCTACTGTTGGCAATTCTGGTTCTACCGTTAGTGTGTGAGTGACAAGAGTAAATGATAATGAAATGCTCTTAGAGGATGTCTTGATTCAGCTTTAAGCGTACTTTATAGAACATGTAATTATTGGACTCGCTTGAGGTTTTCTTTTTGGTAACTCATTGGTTTTGTTTATTTTTATTTTTATGCGTTATTTTTTCATATATCCTTAATTAAGGGTTAATTGACTTGGCATAATCCCATCATATACCATACGGCGCAAATGGCTCTTAGGCCAATCTGACCTCTAACATAGAGTAGAGGCATGACAGGGTTGTATGGATAACAAGCGGTATATTGTGTTTTTGATTATTAGAGCTTTTGCTTGAGTCTGTCAAAAATGCATCGTCGGCTGATGTTTCTCCTATCTATGACTATAGGTGGTTCGGTCAACTGTAATTTTTTACAGTTGCTGGTGAGGGCATTGGCTATAAGCTTTAGGGTCTTGGTTGACCCTTAACTTGGTATTTAGAGCATGGGAAAAGGAATTGACGGCGCGACTGTTGCGCCCAAAGAACGTATCAATATCAAATATGTGCCGGCGACCGGTGGTCAGCAAGCTGAGATAGAGCTTCCGTTGACCATGATGGTGGTTGGTAATATGAAGGGACGTACTGAGGAAACGCCTATCGAGGAGCGTCAGACAGTCTCTATCGACAAGAATAATTTTTCTTCCGTCATGAAAGAATCGGCACTGGAGCTGAAGTTTTCCGTTCCCAACCGCCTGGAGGAGAACAGCCAGGACGAAATGCCGGTTTCGATCAAGATCCAGTCTCTGGAAGACTTCACCCCTGACAGTGTGGCCCAGCAAGTACCCGAGCTGCGCAAGCTGCTGGAACTGCGCGAGGCGCTGGTTGCCCTGAAGGGACCATTGGGAAATATCCCCTCCTTCCGCAATCGTTTGCAGGATCTGCTGTCCAGTGATGAGGCTCGTGAGCAACTGCTCAAGGAGCTGGATTTGATTAAGCCTGCCGAGTGATCGGCTGGTTGGATTGATTGACGAGAAAGGAAAAAAACATGTCTTTGGTCGAAGAACAGGTTCAAGCGGGGGCGAGTGCCGCCCCTTCGTCCTTGCTGGACGAAATCATGGCACAGGCTCGTATCACCCCGGTCGATGAAGGCTACAGTGTCGCGAAGCAAGGCGTTGCCGCCTTGATCGCAAACATTCTGGATAGCGGCACCACCAGCGATCCGGTCAACAAGGCGCTGGTAGACAGCATGATTGTTGAGCTCGACAAGAAGCTCAGCAAACAGATGGACGTCATCCTGCACGCCAAAGAGCTGCAGGAACTTGAGTCATCCTGGCGTTCACTCAAGTTGCTGGTGGATCGCACCGATTTTCGTGAAAACATCAAGATCCAGGTCCTGCATGCGACCAAGGAAGAGTTGCTGGAAGATTTCGAATTCTCACCAGAGATCACCCAGTCCGGCCTCTACAAGCATGTTTACTCTACAGGTTATGGCCAGTTTGGCGGCCAACCTGTGGGTGCAGTGATAGGTGATTATGCTTTCACTCACAGTTCACCCGATATCAAGCTGATGCAGTATGTCAGTGCCGTCGGTGCCATGGCCCATGCCCCTTTCATCTCCTCGGTTGCACCTGCTTTCTTCGGCGTTGACAGCTTTACCGATCTGCCGTCCATCAAGGACCTCAAATCGGTCTTCGAAGGCCCGTCCTACACCAAGTGGCGTTCACTGCGTGAGTCGGAGGATGCCCGCTATCTGGGGCTGACAGCGCCGCGTTTCCTGGCCCGCCTGCCGTACGATCCGAACGAGAACCCCATCAAGGGCTTCAACTATCAGGAAGACATCAGCTCGGATCACGACCACTACCTGTGGGGCAACACCGCCTACCTGATGGGCACTTCCCTGACCGACAGCTTCGCCAAGTACCGCTGGTGCCCGAACATCATAGGTCCGCAGAGCGGTGGTGCCATCCACGATCTGCCGGTACATGTGTATGAGGCCATGGGTCAGCTGCAAGCCAAGATCCCGACTGAGGTCCTCATCACCGACCGTCGCGAATACGAACTGTCCGAAGAGGGGTTCATCACCCTGACCATGCGCAAAGACAGTGACAATGCGGCCTTCTTCTCTGCCAACTCGGTGCAAAAGCCCAAGGTGTTCCCGAACACCAAGGAAGGCAAAGAAGCTGAAACCAACTACAAGCTGGGCACCCAGCTGCCCTACATGTTCATCATCAATCGCCTGGCACACTACATCAAAGTGTTGCAGCGCGAGCAGATCGGCTCCTGGAAGGAGCGCCAGGATCTGGAGCGTGAACTGAATGGCTGGATCAAGCAGTTCGTTGCCGATCAAGAGAACCCGCCGGCAGACGTGCGTAGCCGTCGCCCTCTGCGTGCCGCTCAGATCAAGGTGCTGGACGTGGAAGGGGAGCCGGGTTGGTACCAGGTTGCCATGGCTGTGCGTCCGCACTTCAAGTACATGGGGGCCAGCTTCGAGCTGTCTCTGGTAGGTCGACTGGACAAGGAATAATGCCCGATGCCGTATCTCTCTTCATGGGATAGAGGAAATGCGGCCAGTTTGTTTGATCGTATCCGGGGGGAGGGGCTTGGCTCTTCCCCCCATTCGGAAGTTGATGAGTTGGTCGATTCTGTCAAGCGGCAGCTCGACCAAATTCTCAACACTCGTCCCGGTAATTGCCGCAGTGCGCCTGAGTTGGGTGTCATCGATCTCAATGACGCTACTCAGGGCAGTGCGGATATCAAGGGGCGGATCCGTGAGGCGATCCGGCAATGCATCCGTCGTTATGAACCTCGGATCATTCATGTGGATGTCCGTTCACCCGACCATCAGGCGAGCCCGCTTGAGATGTCATTTCAGGTGACGGCCCACGTGAGGCTGGAGCATATCGAGCAGGTTACCTCGTTCAACGTCCATATGGACAGTCACCGTCACTACCGCATGGTCTGATCAATGTCGCTGGAACATTACTTCAGGGATGAGTTAGCATTTTTGCGCCTGCAAGGGCGCGAATTTGCCGATGCCTATCCCGAACTCACCCGTTTTCTGTCGGAGCAAAATAGCGACCCGGATGTGGAACGCCTGCTGGAAGGCTTTGCGTTTCTCACGGGTAACCTGCGCGCCAAGATCGAGGATGAGTTCCCCGAGCTGACCCATGGTCTGCTCAATATGCTCTGGCCCAACTATCTGCGTCCCGTACCCAGTATGACCATCATGCAGTTTTCGGTCATTCCGGGGGCCATCGCCCAACCGGCGCTGGTCAGGCAGGGTTGCCAGCTCGACAGCCTGCCCATCGATGAGGTGACCTGTCATTTTCAGACCTGTCACGATACCTGGGTCTATCCGGCAGATATCCATCATATTTCGGCGCAAAGTGGCAACGATCTCTCCACTATCTCGCTGGATATCGCCCTGCATGCTCCCTTGCCATTGAGTGAACTGCAGCTGGACAAGCTGCGCTTTTTCCTCGGTGGCGACAGTTATACCGCCTATGAGCTCTACTTCTGGCTCTCCAACCAGCTCTCCCACATAGAGCTGGAGGTCGATGGCAAGCGCTTTCGCCAGGAGGCCAAAGCGTTGAAGTCGGTCGGCTTCGAGCGCGACGATGCACTCTTGCCTTACCCGAACAACGTCTATTCCGGCTACCGGATCCTGCAGGAATACTTCTGCTTTCCGGAGAGCTTCCTCTTCTTCGAACTCTCGGGTGGCGAGTGGCCCCAACAGCCGCTGCCGGTGAGCGAGTTCAAGATCCACTTCTGCTTCGATCGGCCCCTGCCGGCGGAGCTCAAGATCCGCCCTGACTCTTTCATGCTCAACTGCGTGCCGGCCATCAACCTGTTTCAGCACGACAGTGAGCCGGTCAATCTCAACGGACGTCAGGCGGAGTATCCCCTCAAGGCGAGCTATCGCCATGCCGACAGTTTCGAGATCTTCTCGGTGGATCAGGTTGAAGGGTGGGTCGAGGGCAATCTGGGCCGCTCCCGCGGTACGCCGCGTATCTATCAGCCGTTCGAAAGTTTTCAGCACCAGATTGAACGTGCCAAGCACAGGCTGGCGCTCTATTACCGGGTGCGGGTCAGGGAGTCGGTCAGCGGCGATGGTTTCGAGCACAGCCTTTCGTTCGTGCGGGGTGATGAAACCACCACCATCGATCTGGATGAATCCATTTCTGTCACGCTCACCTGCACCAATCGCTCCCGCGCCGCTCGTCTCAAGGTCGGCAGCATCTGCGTGCCGACCGGCAGCTCGCCCTCGTTTGCCACCTTTCGCAACCTGATCAGGCCGACCCGGCCGCTGCGCCCGGCACTCGATGGCAGCCTGCACTGGACCCTCATTTCCAACCTGTCGCTTAACTATGTCTCCCTGCTGCGCCGGGATGCCCTGGTGCAGGTGCTGCGTACCTATGACTTTCCTGCGTTGTATGACAAGCAGGCGGAGCAGGCGTCACGCAAGCGGCTGGCGGGGATCGAGGAGATTGAAACCACCCCGGTCGACCGTCTGGTGCGGGGCATGCCGGTGCGTGGACTCAAGTCGGTGCTCTCCATTCGCCAGTCCGCTTTTGGCAGCGAAGGGGAGCTCTACCTGTTCAGCACAGTACTGGCGCACTTCTTCTCGCTGTACGCCAGCGTCAACGCTTTCCACCTGCTTGAGGTGGTCAATCTCGACAACAAGGAGCGCTATCAATGGCCAGTCCAGATCGGTCAGCACTCCCTGATGTGACGTCCACCAGGGACGCGCCTCGCTTCAACTTCTTCCAGCTGGTTGAGCTGCTCAACCGGCTGGACGGTGCCGATCAGGAGCGCGGCCTTGACCATCTGCCGAGTGACGAGAACATCCGCTTCAAGGCGACCGCCTCTCTGGGCTTTCCCACCAGCGACGTGTTGCAGATAGGTAGAGATGGCAAGGGGCGCCACGAGCTGGAGGTAGCCTTCCTCGGCCTGCATGGCAGCCAGTCTCCCATGCCGGGCTATTACCTCGACTCACTGGCGTGGGAGTACGCCCAGGGGGAGCAGAAGCTGGGTCTGTTTCTGGACTTCTTTCATCACCGCCTGCTGACCCTGCTGCACCGGATCTGGCGCAAGTATCGCTATCACGTGCGCTTTCAGGACAACGGCGAAGATGGCTTCTCCCGCCTGATGTTTGCCCTGGTGGGGCTGGGTAACGAGGCGGTCTGCCAGAGCCTGCCAGTCAACCGCGCCAAGATGCTCTCTTACGCGGGCATGCTGGCCAGTCCCAGTCGCTCCCCCGAGGTGGTAGCCGGTCTGGTGGCACACTGTTTCGATCTGGCGGATGTGGAGGTGAGTGCCTGGCAGTGGCGCAAGGTGCCCATCCAGCAAGATCAGCAAAACCGGCTGGGCGGTGCTTGCGCCACCCTGGGGAGCGACTTTGTCATCGGCGACAAGGTGAACGACTGCGCCGGCAAGTTTTTATTGAAGATCAACAACCTGAGTTTTGGCCAGTTTCTCGGGTTTCTCCCGAACGGGGAGCACTTTCACGCCCTGGTGACCTTTGTCTCCTTCATCCTGCGCGACCAATTGGCCTGGGATCTGCGACTCGGTTTCGGCCAGGAGCAGGCCCGGGGGTTGCGATTGGGGGAGGAACAGAGTGCGCGCCTGGGCTGGAGTACCTTTCTTGGTCAACCGCCGAGTGACCCGTTCGTGACTATCTGTGTACAGGAATAAGCGCAGGAAATTCAGTGTCGGAATCAGTGCAGGAGTGAATGTGGACGACTTTAACCAGCAACTTTCCCTGGTGGTGCTCAACAGCGAGCAGCTCGACGGCAGCCAGCAGGTGCAGTATCGCTTCGACGAGATGGGGGGCACCCTGGGCGCCTCCGAGCAGGACGACTGGCAACTGAAAGACAGGTTGGGGGCCGTCATGTCGGCTCACGCCAGAGTCGAGCTCAACGATGGTCGCTTCTGTCTGTGTGATCTGAGCGGTCAGACCTATATCAACGGTGCGACCTCGCCCATAGGACGGGCCCGCAAGGTGCATCTCGAACAGGGTGACGAACTGATCATCGGCCCGTTCCGGATGCGGGCTTATCTGGGGGCCATCTCCCCCGAGCAGAGCCTGCAACAGGTGCTGGGCAACCGCCCCTCCGAGCAGCTCGATGAGTGGCTGACCAGCGATGAGCACGGCGCTCGGACCATGGCCGATCCGCTCACCCTCGCCGTCGATCCCTTGCTGGCGTTGCAGCAGGAGCGCGCGGCGCCGTCCCCGTTGGCGGACGCCCGCCTGCAGGCACCACTACGTTCACAACCGGATATGGACGCCGTATCCCTTGCCCCTTTTTCTGCTGTCGAGAACACCATGAACCAAGAATTTCTGGATATGCCCACCATAGAGAATCACCCCGACTACCACCCTTCGCTGGATGGGGTGGATCACGTGGCACTGACCCCCTTGATGCGCGGCCTGGGTCAATCCCTGCAGCTGCAAGATACCCAGCAGGCTCACGACATGCTCGAAGAGATGGGCAAAACGGTGCGTGCCATGGTGGAGGGGCTGCTGCAGTTGCAAACCGATCAGGCGGCGCTGGCGGATAGGCACCTGCGCCCCATCGAGGACAACCCGCTGCGCCTCGGGCTCGACTATGACGAGACCCTGGCGGTGATGTTCGCCGAGCAGAAGAGCCCGGTTCATCTGACAGCGCCGGCGGCGGTGGCCGAGAGCCTGCGCAATGTGCGCATTCATCACGTCGCAAACCAGCAGGCCATAGGCGCGGCCCTTGACAGCATATTACAGGCGTTTTCACCAGAGGCGCTGCTCGGGCGGTTCGAACACTACCGCCGTACCGGTGCTCCTGGTGTGGCCGATGAAGGCTGGGCCTGGAACATGTATCAGCACTACTACCGTGAGTTGACCTCTGCCCGTCAGCAGGGGTTCGACAAGCTGTTCCATCAGGTCTATGCCCAGGCATATGACCAGGCCGTGCGTCAGCAACAGGGACTGATTGGATGATACGTGCGCTGATGCTGGGGGCCTGTCTGCTGGCCCTGGCCGGGTGTACCACCATGGGCAAGATGGCCGACGTGGCCATGGATCCGGATATCCAGGTGGGCAGCAATGGTGACCAGCCCTCTACCCTGGGGCTGAGCCTGCTGGCGGAGCCCGACGTCAACCCCAACGAGAGCGGGGAGGCGGCGCCCATCGAGTTTCAGGTGGTGGTGCTGGCGGAAGATTCCAAGCTGCTCGCCACCGACTATGACCAGGTGACGGCGGATGTAGAGAAGGCCCTTGGCAAAAACTACCTGGATCATCAGGACTACACCCTGCTGCCCGGCCAGTTCAAATACCTGCCCCCCGTCAAGCTTGACGAAAAGACCCGTTACATCGGCGTGATTGCACGCTACGCCGATCCGGACAGCGCCGAGTGGCGCAAGGTCATCAAGGTCAAGAGCAAGGGAACGGCCTATCACATCCTGGTGCACCTGCGCCTGGATGAAGTGGAACTACAAAAAGAAGAAGAATAACCATGTCGAGTCGAAATCGGGTTATCTGGCGTGAAGGGCTCTTTATCAAGCCCCAGCACTTCCAGCAACAACAAAGACATTCAGAATATGCGCTGCACGCTCGCCTGAGCGCGCTGTCTGACTATTTCTACGGGCTGCAGTCGCTCGCCATCAACGAGGATTATCTCGGTTTTGGCCGCATTGCCCTGGTGGGCGCCACAGGCATACTGCCGGACGGTACCGTCTTCAACATCCCGAACGACGATGTGCTGCCGACGCCGCTGGAGATCACCGACGCCTCGGTGGCCAACCAGAAGGTCTATCTGGCGCTGCCGCTTTCGGTGAGCGGGGTCAACGAGGTCAATCAGGGCGGCCAGGTGGCCACCCGCTTGCAGGCCCATCGCCACGACGTGCGCGACCTGCACAGCGAGGGGGGGGATGTGGTTTCTCTGGAAGTGGGGCGCGTCAGCATGCGGCTGATGCTGGAGCGGGAAGATCGCAGCGCCTATGCCTCGCTCGCCATCGCCCGCATTCTGGACAAGCGGCCCGACGGCGGTTTGGTGCTGGATCCCAACTTCATGCCCTGCAGCATCAGCGTCTCCGCCATCCCGACCCTCAAACGCTTCCTCGGCGAGTCGGCGGGCCTCGTGGCCGAGCGGGCCCGCAGCCTCTCCCAGCGTATCGCTGCCCCCGGCCAGCAGGGGGTCGCCGATGTGGCCGAGTTCATGATGTTGCAGCTGCTCAACCGCGCTCAGCCCCAGCTCTCTCATCTGTCACGCCTTGGCACCTTGCATCCCGAGCGGTTGCACGAGGCGCTGGTACAGATCTGTGGCGAGTTGATGACCTTTACCGATGAATCCCGTCTGCCGCCCGAGTTTGCGGCCTACCGTCACGACGATCAGCAGGTGAGCTTCGAACCTGTGATGCTGGCTCTGCGTCAGGCCCTCAGTACCGTACTGTCGCCGCGCGCCGTCTCCATCCAGCTGCGCAAGCATCAGTACGGCGTCATGGTGGCCATGGTCAACGAGAGCGAGCTGATGCAGAGCGCCGACTTCGTGCTGGCGGTGCGAGCCCGCATGCCGCAGGAGCAGTTGCGCAAGCAGCTGTTGCAGCAGACCAAGGTGGCGCCGAGCGACAAGATCCGCGAGCTCATCAGTCTGCAGTTGCCCGGTATCCCGCTGCTGCCGCTGCCGGTGGCACCGCGCCAGTTGCCCTATCACGCCGGTTACAGCTACTTCCAGCTCGACAGGCAGAGCCCTGCCTGGCAGATGCTGGCGGTCAGTAACACGCTCGCCTTCCACATTGCCGGTGATTTCCCCGAGCTCGACATGCAGCTCTGGGCTATTCGCAGCCAGTGATCGCATCAAGGAATAAGCAGAGATGACCACGGACATTATCAAGAACGAGCAACTCAGCGATCTGCTGTTCGATCATGCCGAGCAGCTGGACATGGATTCGGACTACTGGTTCCGCCTGCGGGGCCAGAGCATCAACCCCATGATAGATGCGGTGACCCCCTTGCTGGGGCTGGTGCAGCGGGTACGCCTGCTGTCGCGTTACGACAGGGTGCCCGACCTCTATCAGCGGGTGGTGACCGAGATCCAGACCATCGAACAGGAGCTGATGGCTCAGGGTTACGAGAACGGCGTCGTCCTCTCGTTTCGCTACATCCTCTGCACCTTCATTGACGAGGCCGTGATGGGCCGCGACTGGGGCAGCCAGAGCGAATGGTCTGAGCACTCATTGCTGACGCGCTTTCACAACGAGACCTGGGGCGGCGAGAAGGTGTTCGTGCTGCTCACCCGTCTGCAGGAAGATCCGGTGCGTTACCGCGACATCCTGGAGTTCATCTACCTGTGTCTGTGCCTCGGTTTCGAAGGGCGCTACAAGGTGATGAGCCAGGGCCGTGACGAGTTCGAGCGTATCGTCAAACAGCTGCACAAGCTGCTTGCCCCCGAGGCCAGCGGTGAGGCCCCCAGCGTGTTCCACCTCGACCTCGGCCAGCAGGCGTCCCGCTACCAGCTGCGCAAACAGATTTCCCTGCGCAGCCTGTTCATGGGCGGGGCCCTGATCCTGGCCATCATCTTTGGTCTTTATCACCACCAACTCAATAACCAGACCCAGGACGTACTGCGTCAACTGGGCGAATTATTAAAATAATTATTCTGAGGAGAGCATGCTTTGATTCGTATAGAGCTACCGGTACTGGTGGAAAGACTCAACCCCATCTGCCGTCACATGTTGGAGGAGGCCGCGGCCCTCTGCGTCAACCATCAGGGGGCCGAGATCCGCATCGAGCACCTGCTGCTGAAGATGCTGGATACCCCGCTCAGCGATGTGCGCCAGATCCTCAAGCGGGCCGAGGTGGAGGTCGAAGAACTCAGAACCCTGCTGCAACCCTCGGCCGCCGATAACGGCTATGGTCAGGGTTATCCCTCCTTCTCGCCGCTCTTGGTGGAGTGGCTGCAAGATAGCTGGCTGCTGGCCTCTGCCGAGTTGCAACACGCCCAGCTTCGCAGCGGCGTCATGTTGCTGGTGCTGTTGATGACCCCGCAGCGCTACCTGCCGGGGTCGGTGACCCGGCTCTTGGCCAACGTCAATCGCGAGCTGCTGCGTCAGCAGTTCGATGAGTGGGTGAAAGAGTCTGCCGAAACGCAAGTGACCGTCTCCGCCAGCGGCGCTGCTACCCAGGCTGCCCTGCCAGCCGATGCCAGCCTGCTGGCTCGCTTCACCGTCAACGTCACCGAACAGGCCCGCCAGGGTAGTCTGGATCCCGTGCTCTGCCGGGATCACGAGATCGATCTGATGATCGACATCCTGTCCCGTCGTCGCAAAAACAACCCCATCGTTGTGGGGGAGGCGGGCGTCGGTAAAAGTGCCCTTATCGAGGGGCTGGCCCTGCGCATCGTCGCGGGTCAGGTGCCGGAAAAATTGCGCGATGTGGAGCTGATGACGCTGGATCTTGGCGCCATGCAGGCGGGCGCCTCGGTCAAGGGGGAGTTCGAGAAGCGCTTCAAGGGGGTGATGCAGGAGGTCAAGGATGCGGTGCGTCCTGTCATCCTCTTTATCGATGAGGCCCACACCCTGATCGGGGCGGGCAATCAGGCCGGTGGTCTGGATGTCTCCAACCTCATCAAGCCAGCGCTGGCACGGGGTGAGCTGCGCACCATCGCCGCCACCACCTGGGGCGAGTACAAGAAATACGTGGAAAAAGATGCCGCCCTGTCGCGCCGCTTCCAGCTGGTGAAAGTGGGTGAGCCCAATGCCGAGGAGGCTACCGTGATCCTGCGCGGCCTGCGCAGCATCTACGAGAAGGCCCATGGGGTGCTGATCGATGAGGAGGCGCTGCAAGCCGCCGCCCAGCTCTCTGCCCGCTACATCTCCGGTCGTCAGCTGCCGGACAAGGCGATCGACGTGCTCGATACCGCCTGTGCCCGGGTGGCCATCAACCTGACCACGCCGCCGCGCGCCGTCAGCCACCTGCAAAACGCGTTGCGCCAGCGTGAGCTGGAGATCCGCCAACTGGAGCGCCAGAGCCTGATAGGTCTGGGTGACAACGATGAGCGGCTCGCCGAACTGCAAACCGCCCAGCAGACCTGCCGTGACACCCTGCGTGAGCAGGAGGCCCAGTGGCAACAGCAGCAGGGGCTGGTGCATCAGATTGTCGAGCTGCGTGCCGCGCTGCTGGCCGATCAGCAGGATGAGCTGTTGACCAGAGAGGCGCTGGATCTCGCCGATGTCCCGCTGGATCCACAAGCCGCCGCTGACCAGCTGGCGGCCCTCGAGCGCGAGCTGACTGCCCTGCAGCAGGGCGAGGTGCTGGTCTCAGCCCATGTCGACAAGACCCAAGTGGCTTCCGTGATCGCCGAATGGACAGGTGTGCCGCTCAACCGCATCTCGCAAGGGGAGCTTGACGTGGTGACCCGGTTGCCCGAGTACCTCGGGGATCTCATTAAAGGACAGGATGTGGCGGTGGCGCATCTGCACAAACACCTGCTGACCGCCCGCGCCGATTTGCGTCGTCCGGGTCGTCCGCTGGGCGCTTTCCTGCTGGTGGGGCCAAGCGGGGTCGGCAAGACCGAAACTGTGTTGCAGATTGCCGAGCTGATGTTTGGCGGTCGCCAGTACCTGACCACCATCAACATGTCCGAGTATCAGGAGAAGCACACAGTCTCCCGTCTTATCGGTTCGCCTCCCGGCTATGTCGGCTTTGGCGAGGGGGGCGTGCTGACCGAGGCCATTCGTCAGAAACCCTATTCGGTGGTGCTGCTGGACGAGGTGGAGAAGGCCCATCCGGATGTGCTCAATCTCTTCTATCAGGCGTTCGACAAGGGCGAGCTGGCCGATGGGGAAGGGCGCATCATCGACTGCAAGAACGTGGTCTTCTTCCTCACCTCCAACCTCGGCTTCCAGACCATAGTCGATTACGCCGAGCAGCCCGACGCGCTGCTGGATGCGCTCTATCCGGAGCTGGCCGCCTTCTTCAAACCTGCCCTGCTGGCACGGATGGAGGTGATCCCCTACCTGCCGCTGGGCCACGATACCCTGGTGCAGATTGTGGGTGGCAAGCTCAACCGGCTGGTCAAGCTGCTCAAGGAACGTTTCGGTGCCGAGGTGGTGCTGGAGGAGGAGGTTGCCGAGGAGATACTGCGCCGTGCCAATCGCAGCGAGAACGGCGCCCGGATGCTGGAG
>NZ_CAWNYS010000084.1:0-5223 GCF_963878295.1 Aeromonas sp. HMWF014
AGGAAGCCCCGCTCCAGCGGCGCCACCAGCAGGCCGTGGCGCGCCTTGCTCGCCATGAAGGCCTCGAGGGAGGAGAACTCCTTGGGCTGCAGGGCGATGCGCGCCAGCAGATCGCCGAGCACCTCGCGTCGCCCTTCGGATTCCACCGCAAACAGGGTGCGGCCCGTGAAGCTGTCCAGGAACTGGCCCAGCGCCAGCATGGGTTGCTCCTTGCTGTGATCGAGCTGCAGCTCAGGCAGGGGGGCGATGGGGAGATCCCACTGGCCGGCTCCGCCGTCGGTGGCAGCCTCCTGCAACCGTACGGCGCCATAGTGGCCGAGCGCTGCAAACAGCTGCTCCACCGGCAGGTAGATCTGTTGAGGGGGCAGCAGCGGGCGGGTGTTGTCCCAACGTCTGTCCTCATAGCGCTGGCCTATGTCATTCCAGAACCGCTGGGCCGCGGGATAGATCTCCCCCACTGTGAGCAGCAAGGTGTTGTCCGGCAGATAATCGAACAGGCTGGCCGTCTGGTTGAAGAAGAGCGGCAGATAGTATTCGATGCCCGCGGGCCAGCGCCCCTTGCTCACCTCCTGATAGACGGAGCCCTCGGCGCGCGACAGCTCGAACTGTTCACGAAATTGGCCGCGGAACAGCTCGATGGCCGCCTCGTCGGTGGGAAACTCCCGTGCCGGCAGCAGGCTGACCGTTTTGACGGGCTCGCTGGATCGCTGGGTCTCGGGATCGAACGGGCGTATGGAGTCCACCTCGTCATCGAAGAAGTCGATGCGATAGGGGCTGCGGCTGCCCATGGGGAACAAGTCGAGCAGTGAGCCACGGGCGGCAAATTCTCCGTGCTCCAGCACCTGCTCCACCGCCACGTAGCCGGCTTCGGCCAGGCGCCCCCGCAACTGTTGCAGGTTGAGACGCTGGCCGGCCTTCACCATCAGGCTGTACTTGTCGAGATAGGCCCGGGGGGCACAGCGCAGCATCAGGGTGGAGATGGGCACGATCAGCACGCCGTTGCTCATCTGCGGCAGCTTGTAGAGGGTCTCGAGGCGCTGGGAAATAATGTCCTGATGGGGGGAGAAGGTGTCGTAGGGCAGCGTCTCCCAGTCCGGGAACATCAGCACAGGCGAGCCCTGCTCTGCCAACAGGAACTGAAGCTCCTGCTCGAGGCGCAGGGCACTCGGGGTATCGGCGGTCACCAGCAGGACGGGGCGGTTGGCCTCCTGGGTGAGGCGGGCGGCAACCAGCGAGAGGCTGCTGCCTGTCAACTGGCCGAGCGTTAATTTTTGGCCCGCCTTGGCGGGCAAGGCGGGAAGCTTCATTGGCATCATTCGATTCTTTTAACGTTGGCGGTCTTGAGCACGAAGTTTGAGTTGCTTGGATTGCACATGCAGGCTGGCACGCACCAGCAGTTCGCGGTCATCCTCGCGGATCCTCACATAGTCGAGCAGCACGTGGATGCCGTGTTCGCTCGGTTCCAGCTGCTTGACCTGGGCATAACAGTAAATGGCAGAGGCCTCTTCCCGCAGGAATATCTTGAGCCGCACTATCTGGTGCAGGTGCGGCGGCTCGCCATGGCCCTGGTGCGGATGCAGGTAAGTGAGCTGGCCGGCGCTAAAGCGCAGCGTGTGGAAGCGATGCTCGGGGTGATCCTGCACCGACAGCACATAGCCCATGATCATGTCGATCTTGCGGGACTGCTGATTGACTATCTCCACCAGGTCGTGCATCGACTCGTTCTGGTTGCGCATCAGGCGACTGGTCACTATGTCGATGGAGGTGATGGAGGAGGCGATGCGAAAGGGTTCGGGCAGTTCGGCTTCCAGTGCCTCCAGCGTCGGCAGATGAAAGTCACCGGGCATGGGGATCACATTGACCGGGGTGGCATGGGTGACGCTGAAGAACTGTTCCTGCATGGAGGCTATCCCTTGTTGTCATAGACGGTTTCCCTTTATTATCCGGTATCTTATTTTGTTGGCAACGTAGATATCCTTGAAGACTGGACTTTTTCAGCCACTGTCGCTGGCCATTGGCCTTCGTTACGCAGGCTCACGACGCAGTAACCGCTTCGTTTCATTCATCTCCCTGTTTTCCACCTTTGGTATCGCCATCGGGGTTGCGGCCCTGATGGTGGTCATCTCTGTGATGAACGGCTTCGAGGGGCAGCTCAAGGGGCGCATCCTGGGGGTGATCCCCCATGTGGTGGTGACCAATCAGGCTGGCCGTATCGACGCCCAGCCCGCAGGTTTACCCGATCTGGCCAACTTGCCCCATGTGATCGCCAGCGCCCCCATGCTCGACAGCGAAGGCATGTTGCAGAGCCCGGGTCAGCTCACAGGTGTCAGCGTGCAGGGCATAGACCCGGCCCTGTGGCCAAAGGAGGACATACTGCACGCCCAGATGCAGATGGGACGCCTCGACAGTCTGCAGCGCGGTGAATATCACATAGTGCTGGGGCAGGGGGTGGCTAATCGCCTCCAGGTCTCCATGGGCGATCAGGTTCGTCTGATCCTGACCGAAGGTACCCGTTTCACCCCCTTTGGCCGGGTGCCGGCCCAGCGGCTGTTTACCGTATCCGGGATCTTCGGGGTGGGTGCCGACGTGGACAGCCAGGTCGCGCTGATCGCGCTGGGGGATGCCCAGCGCCTGCTGCGCCTGCCGACAGAAACCGTCGGCGGCATTCGACTCTGGCTGAATGACCCCTTCGCCGCCGACCAGGTGATAAAGACGACGCTGCCGGATGGACTGGAGTGGCAGGACTGGCGCCGCGAACGCGGCGATCTGTTCCAGGCGGTTGCCATGGAGAAGCGTATGATGGGGCTAATGCTGGTGTTGATCATCGCGGTCGCCACCTTCAACATCCTCTCTGCCCTGGTGATGGTGGTCACCGACAAGGAGGGGGAGGTGGCCATTTTGCGCACCATGGGTATGAACGAGTCTGGTATCGTCAAGATATTCATGGTGCTCGGCGCCTCCAGCGGTGTGATTGGTGCCCTGCTCGGTGGTCTGGTCGGGCTCGGCCTCTCTCTGGGTCTTAACCCCCTGCTCAATGCGGTGGGGCTCAACCTCTACATGACGGCCGGTGGCAGCGGCCTGCCGGTGATCGTGGAGCCGGCCCAGGTCATCACCATCTTGCTGGGGGCCGTGCTGCTCAGCTTCAGCGCCACCCTCTATCCTGCGGCCCGTGCGGCGCGGGTGAAACCGGCCGAGGCGCTGCGTTATGAATAATTCATCTTCTATTGTTACATCCGGCGTTAGTGGAGCCCCGTTTATGAATGACCCCTTCTCCTGTGAACCTCTGCTGCGTTGTCAGGCACTGAATCATGTCTATAAAGAGGGCGAGCTGGAGACCCAGGTGCTCAAGGGAATCGACTTGTCCGTCGCCCCCGGCGAAATGCTGGCGGTGGTGGGCAGCTCGGGCTCGGGCAAGACCACCCTGCTGCACCTGATGGGGGCGCTGGACAATCCGTCGAGCGGCGCCGTGCTGTTCAAGGGGCAGGATATCCATCATTGGGACAGTCGCACCCAGGCCAAATTCCGCAACCAGGAGCTGGGGTTCGTCTACCAGTTCCACCACCTGCTCGCCGAGTTCACCGCACTGGAGAACACCGCCATGCCGTTGCTGATCGCCGGCGAGTCGGTGGCCAGTGCCACCGACAAGGCGACTCGCATGCTGGGGCGGGTGGGGCTCTCCCATCGCCTCCATCACAGACCCTCCGAGCTCTCCGGTGGCGAACGCCAACGGGTGGCCATCGCCCGTGCCCTGGTCAATGAGCCGAGCCTGGTGCTGGCGGACGAGCCCACCGGTAACCTGGATCACGCCAGTGCCACCGCCGTCTACGAGCTCTTGTGCGAGCTCAACCGCGAGCTGGGCACGGCGTTTGTGGTGGTCACCCATGATCTCAGCCTGGCTGCCAAGCTCCATCGGCGGGTGACCCTGGTGAGCGGCATCATGGCGGAGGTTGCCTGATGTTCAAACCGCTGCCCCTCTTTCTGGGCCTGCGTTACAGCCGCTCCCGTCGTCGCAACGGCTTCATCGCCTTTATTTCCGCCTCCTCCCTCATCGGCATCGCCCTGGGCGTGATGGCGCTCATTCTGGGTTTGTCTGCCATGAACGGGTTCGAGCGGGAGCTGAAAGACAGGGTGCTCTCAGTGGTGCCTCACGGCGAGCTGATGGGGATGGAGGCGCCGCTGCCCGACTGGCCCACGTTGCGCGACTACCTGCTGGCCCAGCCCGGCGTGGAAGCCGCCGCGCCCGTTATCCGGCTTGATGGGCTGCTGGAGCACGGCAATGCCCTCAAGGGATTGCAGGTACGCGCCGTGCTGCCCGAGCTCGAAGCCAATTTGTCCGAAGCGGGCAAATACATGACGGGGCGCGGTCTGCGCGAGTTGCAGGCGGGTGAGCACGGGCTCATTCTTGGCAAGACCATCGCCGACAAGCTGGGGGTCACCATCGGGGATACGGTCGCGCTCTTGCTGCCCCAGGCGGGCGATGCGTCCGCCATCAAGAACCCGAAACGGGAATCCCTCAAGGTGGTGGGATTGCTCGAGATCGGCGGCCAATTAGACGGTGTGCTCGGCTTTATGCACCTGGCCGATGCCCAGGCCATCACCGGCATGGGGAGTGCGGTGGAGGGCTTCAGCCTCAAAGTCACGAACGTGCTCAAGGCGCAGTCCATCACGGTGGCCGCCGCCCAGAAATTCCCGCACTACGTCTACATCAGTAGCTGGATGAGCCGCCAGGGGTATCTCTATCAGGACATCCAGATGGTGCGTACCGTCATGTACGTGGTGATGCTGATGGTGGTGGCGGTGGCCTGCTTCAACATCGTCTCCACCCTGGTGATGGCGGTGAACGAGAAGCGCAGCGAAATTGCCATCTTGAAGACCATGGGGGCGAGCCCAGGGCAGATCCGGCTCACCTTCGTCATTCAGGGCATGGTAAACGGTGTGATGGGGGCGCTGCTCGGTGCCCTGCTCGGCGGCCTGCTCTCCAGCAAGCTGACCCAGATCCTGAGCTTCATTGAAGGGGTGATCGGCCACCGGTTCCTCAACCCTGACATCTACTTCATCGACTTCCTGCCCACCGAATTGCATCTGCAGGATCTGCTGATCGTGACCGGAGCGGCCATACTGATGAGCCTGTTGGCGACGCTTTACCCTGCCTGGCGGGCGAGCGGACTGGTGCCATCCCGCGAGCTGGGTCACTGATGCGCGGCATCTGAGCCGCCGATAAAG
>NZ_CAWNYS010000085.1:0-5658 GCF_963878295.1 Aeromonas sp. HMWF014
CGCCATGGCATCACGCCAACCCTCTCGCCAACGCGCCACCCAGACCCGCACTCCCCGCCTCGACAGCCTTAGGGCCAGCCCGCATCACGCCCACCGGCCTTGCCCCCTGAGCTGTCTGGCTGGGATCCCCCTGCCGGGGCCATGCGGCCCGCCACCACCCCGCGCCAGATCGGCACCGAAACCTTGCGCTGGCGCAAAAAACCATTCAATTCTGACACTTGCATCACTAAATCAATGGAATTCCATGGATCGGGCCGAAACGGCTCCGTAAAATAACCACGGTGCCTGTTGGCCCCCTTGTTCACTCTGATGGTCAACAGCGCATTGTGGTAGCGACAGCCAGGGGCGGTAGCAACTTTTGCGCAGTCCAGCCGGACTCCCGCCCCTGCGCCGTGGCCCGAGGGTTGCACCCTCGACGGGCGTTCCCGTCCCCACCTCGGGGCTGTGCCCACTCTCCCATGCGGGAGAGACGTAGGGTGCAATAAGCGGAGCGCATTGCACCACGGTAACAATCCACCGCCCCCTTGCGGGTGAGGTGCATGGCGCAATCCGCAAAGCCTGTTGCTCCGCAATCAGACCCACGTCGAATAGCGGTGCAATTCACTTCGTTCATTGCACCCTACGGGACTTATTTCTCGAACGTCCGATTACGCTTCGCTAATCGAACCTACGGCCCTAATTGGACTTACTGATCCAGTTTTTTAAAAACCCTGCTTTCTCAAGGTTAATATATGTCTATAGTTAAATTTCCAAGCAGTTGTAATGAAATTGAAATATTTAAATTCTGTTCTGATGTGCATAGTTACGCCGGGGTGAATGAATTAGTGATAGACTTTTCATCAATGGGTAGAATAGAACCATTCTCCATGATTTACGTAGCTAAACAAATAAGAGACTTCAATAAAAACAACCAAGAAACGACTATTCTTTGCCGGGGACACAAAAATAAAGAGTACGCCGCTAACATGGCTTTTTTTCGAGCTTTTGGTTTAAAGCACGGAAGAGAACCAAATTGCAAGGATGGTAATGAACAATTTGTACCTTTTACAATATTAAGAATGCAAACAATCGTCGATGAAGCATCGAAAGAATGGAAAGCAGCACAAGACATTATAGAAAGACGTTCAGAACATTTAGCAAAAATTCTTTCTAGAGAAGAGCATGGGAACTTAGTCGACGCCCTGACTTTTTCAATCCGTGAAATAATGAGAAACGTTCTTGAACATAGTAAGTCTCGAAGCATTGAATATTGTGCACAATTTTGGCCTACATATAGTAAAGTTGAGATTGCAATCATTGACAACGGAATCGGACTTAAACAATCCTTATTAACAAACCCTTTTATTCAAGTCCAATGCGATTCCGATGCAATTCAACAAGCATTAATGCCTGCCATATCAAGTAAAAACTACAAAGGGGTACGTATAGATAGAAATGATCCATGGCATAACTCAGGATTTGGCTTGTATATGATTAGTAGAATTTGTAGACTTGGTGGTAACTTTCTAATTTGTAGTGGTGACCATGGTATTTTACTAAATGATCATGGCAAGCAACATATTGACTTAGGACATCATATCAAAGGGACAGCGGTGAGGATGGTTCTTAACACAAGTAAGCTTACAGGATTAAGCCAAATGCTTGCAAAATTCAGAGATGAAGGCTATGACATTGCGAAAGAAATAAAAGACGTTGGTATGTACACAGCATCTGCTGCATCCCAAATGTTATCTAGAGATTTTATTAGACGAGTCCAAGAAGATTAAATAACAAATACTTCATAGAGACTAAAATGTAGCCATTAATGTTAATGTCATTTTCAAGCAACTCAGAATAAAGCGATATATATGGACCTATCTAGCATACAAAAAGATTTAAAAGCTACTCTTTATGAGCGCCTAAACTCACCATTTATCGGTTGTTTTATAATATCTTGGATCTTAATAAACTATAAAGAAGTACTGTTTTTCTTTTTTTCAAATGAAAACATTAATATTAGAATCTCTATGTTAGAGTCTGTTCATAGTGATTACAATACTTTCATACTAAAACCTTTACTATTATCACTGGCGTTTATAATAACTCATCCAATAGTTTCCGTAGTTATTTTTTGGTGGCAGGAGCGATTGCGAGACACTAAAAGAAAAATTAAACTCTCTATTGAAAACTGTGCCATGATACCTATGGAGGAATATAGAAAATTGGAATCTCAAACAAGCGAAAAACTTACTAAAAATAACGAAATGACACTTGGGTATGAAAATAAAATTGAAAGATTAACACTAAGAAACAAAGACACTACATTAAAGCTAAAAGAATATAGGCAAGACAATATACAATTAAGAAAAAAGATTTCCGAGCTTGATTTCACCAACACGGATAACATTAAGCTCAAAGGGGATATATCCCAATACCGTAGTATGGTTGACAACCTAAAGAATGAATTGAAGAAATTAAGTGGTGAAAATGATGCCAATGAAGAAACCGCAAGTATGTTAACCAAACAATTTGAGTTCATCAATAATTACCTAGAGAAAAAAGGATTTATACTAAATCATAAAAAAATTATGATTGACATATCTCATTTAGCAGAGCATTCAATAAGGCGACTCACTCATGAAATCAAAAAAATAGGATTAATCCCAACCCTTGATGGTGATTCAAAGTCAATTACTTTATTTGCTCCATTTTATATAGAAACAGATCATATAGAAAAATTAGCCGAAAAATACTGCTCAGAACTGTCAATATCCCCAAGCATGGATGATTAATATAACATTCCATCCAATATACTCAGTAACTTAAGCACAATAAGCTTTCATCTACCCTCCAGAAGAGTAAAAACATATTTTAAGGAATCCTTTTTGAAACATCTTTATACTTTTCTGCTGCTTGCAGTCAGTACTGTACAGGCCAACGACGATTGCAAAGAACCGATGACGCAAGCGGCAATGAATATATGTGCCATGCAGGATTACACCAAGGCTGATGCTGAGCTCAATGCCGTTATGAGGCCGGTGTTTATGAGGGTGGATCTATCGCTCCCCTCGTGCATAGCAGTTGCCTCACCAAGCTAACCGAGCAGCGCACCAAAGATCTGATCGCACAACTGGATCAGCCATAAGTAAAAGGCTCCAACCGGTTTAGGTACGAACTTAGGGGGCTAGAAACAGACGGCTTACCGGCATTCAGCCGAGGAATGACGTTAGCTCCCCTCACCCTAGCCCTCTCCCCCAAGGGGCGAAGGGAGCAGACCGAAGAATGCCGAGGCTTCGGCAGGCCACAAACAAAAACCGCAGCCTTTTGAAGGCTGCGGTTTTTTTATTGGGTCAACCTGTTGGCAGCAACAGGGCAAACGCCCTTAGGCACGGCGCCAGCTGGTTTTGCCGGCGCTGTCTTCCAGCACGATCCCCATCTCGGTCAGACGGGCTCTGGCGGCGTCGGCGGCGGCCCAGTTCTTGTCGGCGCGGGCCTGATTGCGCTGGGCGATCAGCTGCTCGATCTCGGCCACTTCGTCATCGGCGTCATTGCCCTTGAGGAAGGCGTCCGGGTCTTGCTGCAGGATGCCGAGCACGGCGCCCAGTTCGCGCAGACGGGCACCCAGGCCTGCGGCCACGCTCATGTCTTCGGCCTTCTGGCGGTTGATCTCGCGCACCAGATCAAACAGGGCGGAGTAGGCTTCCGGGGTGTTGAAGTCGTCGTCCATCGCCTCATTAAAACGAGCCACCTGCTCGTCACCACCGGCAGCAGGGGCCACCGGCAGGTCGCGCAGGGCGGTGTACATGCGCTCCAGCGCGGTGCGGGCTTGCTTGAGGTTATCTTCCGAGTAGTTGAGCTGGCTGCGGTAGTGGCCGGACATCAGGAAGTAACGCACGCTCTCGGCGTCGTAGTGAGCCAAGACATCGCGGATGGTGAAGAAGTTGCCAAGGGATTTGGACATCTTCTCTTTATCCACCATCACCATGCCGCTGTGCATCCAGGTGTTGACGTAGTCGCCACCGTGGGCGCAGCAGGACTGGGCAATTTCGTTCTCATGGTGCGGGAACTGCAGATCGGAACCGCCGCCGTGGATGTCGAAGTGGTTGCCAAGGTGCTTGGAGTTCATGGCGGAGCACTCGATGTGCCAGCCAGGACGACCCGGGCCCCAGGGGCTTTCCCAGGTCGGCTCGCCGGGCTTGGACATCTTCCACAGCACGAAGTCGAGCGGGTTACGCTTGGCATCCACCACGCCAACCCGGGCACCGGCTTGCAGCTGCTCCAGATCCTGGCCCGAGAGTTTGCCGTAGTCGGCGTAGGAGTCGACGATGAACATGACGTCGCCGTTGTCGGCCACGTAGGCGTGATCCTTGGCGATCAGGCTCTCAACCAGTTCGATGATTTCACTGATGTGCTGGGTGGCGCGGGGTTCGACGTCCGGGCGCACCATGCCGAGGGCATCAAAATCCTGGTGCATGTCGCCGATCAGACGCTCGGTGAGATCGTCACAGGTGACGCCGGTCTCGGCGGCGCGCTTGATGATCTTGTCATCCACGTCGGTGACGTTGCGCACGTAGTTGAGCTGATAACCGCTGTAACGCAGGTAACGGGCCACCACGTCGAAGGCGACGAAGGTGCGACCGTGGCCGATATGACAGTGATCGTAGATAGTGACGCCACACACATACATGCCCACCTTGCCCGGGTGGATAGGTTTGAATTCTTCTTTTTGACGAGTGAGTGTGTTGTATATCTTCAGCATCTTATGACCACTGCCTGTGAGTAAAATGGCCTGCCATTCTACCCGCATCCGGTGGAGAAAACGAGGCAGAAAACAGGGCGGATCCAGCCTCACAGCCATGTCAGCGCTATGCCAGACGACCACTATGGGCTAGAATTGCCACCACTTTATGCCATAGCCCCTGCAACAAGCTGCGAGCCGCTTATCTGCCCGCGCAACTTTTGCCCAAAGAATGAAAGGACATATCATGGTTACTCTGCACACCAATCACGGCGACATCACTCTGACCCTGAACGCGGAAAAAGCCCCGGAAACCGTGGCCAACTTCCTGCAATACTGCCGTGACGGTCACTACGACAACACCATCTTCCACCGCGTCATCGACGGCTTCATGATCCAGGGCGGCGGCTATGCCCCTGGCTTTGAAGAGAAAGAGACCCGCGCCTCCATCAAGAACGAAGCGGCCAACGGTCTGTCCAACAAGGTCGGCACCATCGCCATGGCCCGCACCATGGAGCCGCACTCTGCCAGCGCCCAGTTCTTCATCAACGTGAGCAACAACGACTTCCTCGATTTCAAATCCGCCACCACCCAGGGCTTCGGCTACTGCGTATTCGGTGAAGTGACTGCGGGCATGGACGTGGTCAACAAGATCAAGGGCGTCAAGACCGGCAACGCAGGCCGCATGCACCAGGATGTGCCGGTAGAGGACGTGGTGATCACCAAGGTGACCCTTGCTGACTGATCTCTGCCTTCTGCGAGATGAACTGACTGCGGCCCCGGCCGCAGTTTTTCCATCTGCACTTGCCACGGGCCCGAACTGGCGCCGCCTCGACTATCTGGCTCACGGCAACGAGCGCCAGCGCGCGGCCCATGCCCTGCTCACCGGCACGCCCCTGTGGCGCGAGTTGCAAAGCCGGTGTCTGGACGTGGCGCTGGTG
>NZ_CAWNYS010000085.1:5668-7678 GCF_963878295.1 Aeromonas sp. HMWF014
CAGGGTTGGCAACGCCGCGCCCTGGGCAGCGACATCTGGCTGCTGGAGCAGACCCTGACCGACGCCGATGGCCGCAGCTGGCCCATCGAGCTCTATGTCACCCCGGCGAGGGTCGAAACCCTCAACGGCTGGCGCCACCTCAGCCTGATGGCCGCCCTGATCGAGCACTTTGGTCACCCCTTTTACCGCACCCTGCTCGCCCTGCGCCTGCAGCAAGGGCTGAAAGGGGAAGCGGCCATCTGCCGCCTGCTGAAATTGTCCGGCGATCCCTATCAGGCGCTGTTGACCCTGGAAGGCCGCAACCTTGACCAGTTTGACTGGCACCCTCACCCTATGACCCATACAGCCAGAATCGGGGCACCTCGCACGCCATCATGAGCACCCTCTTTATCAGTGACATTCACCTGTGCAGCGATCGGCCCGACATGACGGCCGCGCTGGTGCACTTTCTGGAGCACGACGCACCCGGTGCCGACGCCCTCTATGTGTTGGGAGATCTGTTTGAATTCTGGATTGGCGACGACGATCCCAATCCGCTCCACCAGCAGATCGCCGAGGCCTTTGCGGCCCTGAGCCAACAACAGGTGCCCCTCTATTTCATTCACGGCAACCGCGACTTTATGTTGGGCCAGCAGTTTGCCAAGCGGGCTGGCATGACCCTGCTCGGCGACCCTTGCGTCATCGAGCTCTATGGGGAGCGGGTGTTGCTGAGCCACGGCGATCTGCTCTGCACCCGGGATGAGGGATATCAGAAATATCGCCGCATCACCCAGTTCAAGTGGCTGCGCTGGCTGTTCTTGCGGTTGCCGCTGAGCCGCCGTCAGGCCATCGCCCACAAGATCCGTGGCCAAAGCCGGATGGAGAAAACCGTCAAACGCCAGACCATCATGGATGTGACGCCACAGGCGGTGGACGAGATGCTGCGCCAGCACGGCTGCCGAACCATGATCCACGGCCACACCCACAGGCCCGCCATCCACGACTTCACGCTCGACGGTCAACCCGCCCGCCGCATCGTGCTGGGGGACTGGTTCGAGCAGGGATCCGTGCTGGTGTGCCGCCCCGGCGAGCAACACCTCGAAGTGCGGGCCCTGCAAGGGGCCAGTGACTGAGCGGTCACGGGCGAACAACCGCGACGCACGGCCATGAAAAAGGCGGGATCATCCCGCCTTTTTGCTTTTTCTCTTGCGCCAAGGCAGAGCCGGGCGCGTTACATCACCGTCATCTGACCGGCATAGAGGATGAAGTAACGCAGCAGCAATATGCCCACCAGACTCAAGCTGCAGATCAGCGCCAACCGGGCAGGCTGGTGCGCCCGCGCCTTAGCGCCAAACAGCCCCAGCAACTGGGGTAGCACTATGCCAAGGCCTATCACCCCGAACCAGAACACCTGGGACCAGAAACCGCCGCCAAGCGCCGCCCACATGGCCGCCTCTCGCTGACCACCACCGAAGTAGAGGCCGGTGAAGAAACAGACCAGCAGGAAGATCTCGATGGCGACGATGGGCCGCTCGAACCTGTGCACGAAACTCACCCCCTGGCTGTGGCCATCCTCCCGAAACAGGGTCACCGCCAGCAAGATGGTGGAGGCGATGCCCGAGCTGATGCCGGACACCAGAAACAGTGCAGGCAGGATGGGATTGTTGAGCATGGGGTAGGTCTTGAGGGCCGAGAGCAGGAAGCCGGTGTAGGCCCCGAGCAACACCGCCAGCAGTAACAGCAAGGGGCTGAGCAGCCGTTCAAGCTGCGCCAGCTTGCCAATCAGGGTGTCGATAAAGGCGAACTTGTCCCCTAGCCACTGCCGACGCAGCGCCCCAATCTCGGCCCTGAACACCACGGCCAGCCAGGCAAACAGCACCGCCATATAGACCTGAAACAGCATGACCCCCATCGACATGACGGAGTCGAACTGGTAGTGGAACATCAGCTTCCAGAAGGTCCAGGGACGGGCCAGGTGGAAGATAAGGATCAAGAGCCCCAGGATCACGCTGAGCGGCGCCAGTATGGCGG
>NZ_CAWNYS010000085.1:7702-9459 GCF_963878295.1 Aeromonas sp. HMWF014
CACTCTCGCTGCCGGCCCCCTGGCGCCGCAGCAGCACCGACAGGGTGGTCGACCCCGCCGAGATGCCAAGCAGGAACAGGTAGATGGCGATGGGGCCGTCCCACACCAGCGAGTCGAAGTGAAATGCGTCATGCCACATGGTGCATACCTCCCATCAGACAGAGACCATCAGACCGATGTGCGCTCATGATGCCACCTCCCCTTTGGGCACCCGGTACATCTTGGGCGAGGTGCCAAGGAACCGCTTGTAGCGATAGGTGGTCTCCTGCACCAGCCGCCTGGCGATGGGGCTTTGGGGATCATCCAGATTGCCGAACACCAGCGCCTTGGTGGGGCATGCCTCCACGCAGGCGGGCTGCTTGCCATTGGCCAGGTTGGTCTTGCGGCAAAAATCGCACTTGTCGGCGACGCGGGTCACCGGGTTGATAAAACGCACCTGATAGGGGCAGGCCGCGAGGCAATAGCGACAGCCGACGCAGAGATCGGGATTGATGTCGACGATGCCATCCTCGACCCGGATATGGGAGGCGCCGGTCGGGCAGACATGCACGCAGGGGGCATTGTCACAGTGCTGGCAGGATTTGCGAAAGAAGCGGTACGCCTGATCCGGATACTCCCCCACGGGGCCACTGCGCACGATCTCCAGCCGGGTGACCTCGGGTGGCACCTGATTGACCTCGCGGCAGGCATCCATGCAGGCGGTGCAGCCGATGCAGGCCGTCTCGTCGTGGATCATGCCGTAGCGTACCCCCTCTATGGTCATGCTGTTGGCGAGGACGCGGGGCGAACCTGTCATCAGGATCAAGGCGCTGGCACTCATCCCCACCATAAACTCGCGACGGGTCGTGCTCATGCGCCCTCCTTGACGGCAGCTTGCTGCTTGGCCTCATGCTGCTTGCTGTGGCAGTCGACGCACAGCTTGATGCGGGACTTTTCGGGAATGCCGACCATGGGCTCCTTGGCCGGGTGCAGCTGGTGGCAACTGGTGCAGCTCACCCGGGTGGCGTGCACGTCGTGGGCCCACAATGCCTTGCGCAGATCGTCCGGCTCATGGCAACTCATGCAGACACCGTTCTGCTGGCTGAGGGGAAATGCCTCGTCACCAAAACGCATCACATCGACCATACCGCCGCGCTGTTTACGGTGATCGGCCGACGCATTGCCGTGACAGTTGGTGCAGGTGACCGCCTCATTGGTGTTGGGGTTGGTGACGCTACCGTGCTTGCCGTGCATCCCCTCCTCCCCATCGTGGCACTTGTCGCACTTGGCAAAGCGGGCAGCCGCTTTTCTGGCGGCGGCCTTTTTCTTCTCCGCCTTGGCCTGACGTTCGGCCAGGGTTGACTGATCGGCTGGCGCGGCGGTGGATGAGGCCTGGGTGTGGGTGGTCGGGGTATCGGTCGCCGGGGCCACCTCGGCCCTGGCAAACTGGGTTGTGCCCAGGCAGAGGCTGCCGAGCAGCAGCCACTTAATGACAGCGTTCATAAAAACTCCGGATAAGGGACACCCGGTGGGTGTCATCTCCCCCAGTGCGCAAAAAAGGAGCGGATAGCAGCGCCTTTGACGGTCATGACCGGGTAGCAGGAGCACACCCCGCCGGCGGGCGGCGAGGTGGCTGCGTCAATGGGAGCGGGTGCGGCGACGGTTACTGCTGGCTTGCGTAATACTCGGCCAGCGCCTTGAGGTCTGCATCGCTCATGGCGATGAGCGGCTTGTTCATCTTCTCGTCGTTGCTGCGCTTGCCGGCCTTGAACTCCTGC
>NZ_CAWNYS010000085.1:9469-10175 GCF_963878295.1 Aeromonas sp. HMWF014
CAGAGCCCCCTTCCGAGTGGCACTTCTTGCAACCGGACTCTTCGTGCAGCTTCTGCCCGGCCTTGGCCAGCGCCGCATCGAATGGCTGCTTCATCGGCTGGTAGGGCAGCTCGGCATAATGGGCCGCCAACTCGTCGATCTGATCGTCGCTAAGGCCCTTAACTATGTCGGTCATGTTCCCCTGCTTGCTGGTATCACCGGTGACATGATTAACGGTCTTGGCAGGGCGCCCATCCAGGTAGCTGCGCAACTGCTCGCTGAGGTTGGCCTCTGCCAGTCCGGCGATAGTCGGGATGTCATTATGGGTACTGATCCCCTGACTGCCATGACATGCATTACATGTTTCCACCAACGCAGCCATACTGGCATGCGCAGTGCCAATAGAGCCCAATAATAACGACAATCCCAGCATTTCCAGTTTCATACTGCGTTTCATTTCTCATCCCTCGTGAAAAAAAGACCTAAAAACCCCAATCGAAACAGATATTTTTTTTCTCTCAGCGTGCGTTGAGATCCATTTTTGAGACCTCGGTCAACGCCGTTTAATATATAAACCTTAGAATTAAGATGGAAATTATTTATACCGTAATAAGTCCTCGTTTGACCCTTAAGTAGTACATTTTTGGGCATTTTTTGACTTGGCTCATACATGGAACAATAAGTCCGATAAAAAAGGATAAAACAATGAAATACTGGAAAGTATTGG
>NZ_CAWNYS010000086.1:0-7793 GCF_963878295.1 Aeromonas sp. HMWF014
GAATAGCGAAGCGTATTCGGACGTTCGCGAATAGGAGGTCGCTGCTGATTTTTCCGGACTTTCCCCAGACTTCACCCAGACTTCACACAACCTCATTTTCACCTCACAAATCCCCCGTATCTTCTGCTCACTGCGTAAAAGGTCCGGTTTGCCACTGGGGGGCAAGGGGCTAGGTCTGTCGAGGGAGCAAGAGGATGAAAGGTTACTTCAAGGAGACGCTGGGCAATCTGGGCTTTATCGATGTGAAGGCCTATCTCCGGTCGCTGGCGCGGCTTAAAGGGATGACGCTGCCGATCAAGAGGGTGATCTGTGGTCACGACTCGCCGCTACAGGGCCCTGCGTTTATCGATCACTACCATGACCTCATCAAGGCGGATGCCAGAGCTTGAGAGGTATCAATGGATGAGGGCCCGTGATGGGCCCTCATGGTGTCAGATCAGGAATTGCCACCAGGTCAAACCGATAGACATCACCACGACAAAGCCCACCAGGGCGATCACCAGACCGATGCGCATCCACTCCGCGCTGGTGTGGTAACCCATCCCCAGCAACAGCGGGATGCGGGCGTGGGAGTAGGTTGCCAGGTTACAGCCCACGTTGGTGATGGCGGCGATGCTGAAGATCACCATTTCCTTGGGCACGCCGACCGCCAGCAGGGCACCGGCAATCACGGGTGCCAGCGCAACGACCTTGGCGGTGGCCGAGGCAAAGGCATAGGAGGTAAACAGGTAGAGACCCATCACCACCAGTAGCATGGGGATGGTGCCAAAACCGCCCAGCATGTTGTGCATAAAGTGGGAGAGTTCATCACCCAGCCAACCGGTGAAACCAACCCGTTTCAGGTTGTCGGCCATCCCCATCAGCACGCTGAACCAGATCAGGGTATCGAAGGCGGCGCTGTTGCCTTTGACATCATCCCAATTCAGTACGCCGAGCAGCAGCAGGGCGGCCAGACCGAGAAAGGCGACGGTCGTGGCATCCAGTCCCAACGTGCTGCCGCCGACCCAGAGCACGACCAGCCCGACAAACACACCCAGCAGGCTCTTCTCGTGGCGGGAGAGGGGGCCCATTTTGGCCAGCTCTTCCCGGGCGAAGCGCGGGGCATCCGGCGTGTCACGGGTTTCGGGCCGGATCACCAGATAGAGCACAAATGGGATGACCAGCAACAGGCCGATGGCCGGTGGCAGCAGGTAGAGCGCCCAGTCCCGAAACCCGATGGCCATGCCCGCGACGCTGGCGGCAATGCCCACCAATGCCAGATTACCGGCAAAACCTGTGCTGAAGGCGACCGCCGAGGCGTCATTCATGGCGCTGACGCTGGAGAGCAGGAACTGGCCCAGCTTGCGGTCATCCTTGTTGATGGTTTTGGCCAGCGAGTTGGCAATGGGGGCGACAATGGCCGCGCGCGCCGTATTGCTCGGAGTGGCAGGGGCCAGAATAAAGTCGGCCACCGCCAGACAGTAGGCGGAGCGCAGGGTGGATTGGCCAAAGCGGCTGAGCAGTAACAAGGCGATACGCTTGCCGAGCCCGGTCTTGGCAAAGGCGCTGGCGATCATGAAGGCGATCACGATCAGCCAGATCAACGGATGGTTGAAATCGACCAGTGCACCGTCAATGGCCGCTTTGGGGGTCGCTTCGCCACCGGCGCGCAGTACGGCATAGAGGGTCAGAGAGATAATGGCGATATAGCCGGTCGGCGCTATGTTGGTCACGATGACCAGAATGGTGGCGATAAACAGAATGGCCGTGTGATAGGCCGCCGGAGCGAGCCCGGTCGGAGTGGGGAGTGACCAACAGAGGGCCGCCAGCAACACTATGCAGAGTGCGGCTAACCGGGGGGGCGTGATTTTTTTCATGAGATCTCTTATTTGATGTATCGAGGTTAGCGATTGAAGTTGCATTTGAACCCACACTATAAAAGGGGAGTTGAAAGATTCCTAATGTAACAATCATGCCAAAGGAGTTGCTGGTGACATAGAGGGTGGGGGTGGCCCTGATAAATGGCGATGTGAGGGCGCTTGATGGCTGACCTAAAGAGGGCTGTTCTCAATGCGGATCCTCCCATAAGATCATTTCCTCTCTGGACTTGTAGTAATAAGCAATTGATATGCAATATAAATCCCTCGCTCGGCTGAAGCAGGCATTTATCACCGGGAGGTGGGCTTCGCTGGTCAGCATTGTTCTCGGTTTCGCCTTCAAGGTGTGGCTGGCGCAGTGGGTCGCCAAGGGGGAGTTGGCTTGTACCGAATAACAAAAAACGCCCGTGCGGGCGTTTTTTGTCGGGGGTATTGATGCGGCTTAACGCTTGCCCTTGCCACCCTGGTTGCCAGAGAGTGCCTGCTTTCTGGCGCGCTGCTTCTGGGCCGCCTTGCCGTTGCGGCGCGGCTCGGGCTCAAAGCGGGTCAGATCCGGCTCAAAGCCCGGGAACCACTGCTGGGGCAGGCGAGTGTCGAGCACCGCTTCCACCTTCTCCAGCAGCGGCGCATCTTCCGGGCTGAACAAGGTGATGGCGAGCCCTTTGTTGCCGGCGCGGCCGGTGCGACCGATGCGATGGACGTAATCCTCGGCCACAAAGGGGAATGCGAGGTTAATCACATAGTTGAGATCCAAGATATCGAGGCCACGGGCTGCCACGTCGGTGGCCACCAGCGCCTGCAGGGTGCCGGCGCGAAACGCCAACAGCACTTTTTCCCGCGCTCCTTGCGACAGATCGCCGTGGAAGGCGAGCGCATTGATGCCCGCCTTGCCGAGCTGCTGGGCCAGCTTGTCAGCCCCCTGACGGGTGCGGCTGAAGATCAGCACCGGCGCCCACCCTTTCACCTTGATCAGGTGCTCCACCAACGCCACCTTGCGCTCGCCATCCACCGCATAGACCCGCTGCTCCACCTCGGCTGCCGTGGTGTTGCGCGGCGCCACTTCAATCAGCTCAGGGTCGCGCAGCAATACGCGGCTCAGGGCGTAGAGGTTGTCATCGCAGGTGGCCGAAAACAGCAGGGTCTGGCGATCCGCCGGGATCTGTTTCAGCAGTGCCTTGATCTCGTCCATAAAGCCCATGTCGAGCATGCGATCCGCCTCGTCAAACACCAGATGGCTGAGGCTCCCAAGGCTCAAGGCTCCTTGCCGCAAATGATCGAGCAGCCGACCCGGGGTGGCGATCAGGATATCCACACCTTGTTGAAGCGCCTCCACCTGGGCGGCAATGCTCACTCCGCCGTAGACCAGGGTGCTGGTGAGGCTGGTGCCCTGACCGTAGCGCGCCACGCTATCAAAGACCTGCACCGCCAGCTCGCGGGTCGGCACCAGTATCAGCGCGCGGATCGGGCGGGGGGATCCCTCTTGCGGTTGTTGCAGCAACTGTTCCAGCAGCGGCAGCACAAAGGCGGCGGTCTTGCCGGTGCCGGTCTGGGCACCCGCCATCAGATCACGCCCCGCCAAAATAGTGGGAATGGCGCGGGCCTGAATGGGGGTAGGCGCGGCATAGCCGAGCTCGCTCAGGGTCTGCTGCAGACGGGGGGAGAGGGCCAGTTCGGCAAAGGAGGCAATGGACATAGGGGCACCAGTGTGGGGTTATCGCGGCCAGCGGCCACGACAGAAACAGTCATCGTGGCCGCGATGGTAACAGATGCAGGGGGATCGGCAGAAGGTGGCTATGCAGACTCGGCTTCGTCCGGCAACGGGCGGATCAGCCGGATCGTTGTGCCCTCGTAGCAGGCGATGTTGTGCTTGCCGTGCTGCTTGACGTGATAGAGCAGTTCGTCGGCCAGATGGACCGCTTCGGTGACAGTGAGGTAGTCGCGGATGCGGATCACCCCGGCAGAAAAGGTGATGGGATCAGGCAGTTCGGGGATCTGCAGGGGCCTTGTTAGCAAGCGTTTGGCCGATTGGCTCATCATGTCGTCATTCCCCATCCCCCGAAACAGCACGATAAACTCCTCCCCTCCCCAGCGAATGGCGGTATCGAGCTTGCGAATGTTGCCCTTGAGGTAACGCGCAAAGGCGGTGAGCGCGGCATCGCCGATGCTATGACCATGCAGATCGTTGATCGACTTGAAATTGTCGATATCGAGGATCATCAGGTAGTCGTGCTCGTGCAGCAGCCTCTGGTTGAGGATGTCTCGTCGTGGCAGTCGGGTCAGGTGGTCGGTGTGAGCCAGAGTGCGCAGCCGCAGGTAGAGCTGTTTCCAGGTGACCATCAGCAACAGCAGGGCGATAAGATAGATCTCGAAGGCGGCGCTGTGCAGTGTCAGTTTGATGAAGTCGAGCCAGGAGTAGGACCACTTCAGATAGAGATCCGTCCCCGCCTTGGTGCGCATCAGTGACTTTTTCAGGCAGAGATGGAAGGGACGGCAGGGTTCGGCAACGTTGAATGAAACGGCTGCGCGGGTCGGGTTGATATTGGTGAAGGGTAGCAGCACATCCCGAAACGCCTCATCGACGGAGATATTGATCCCGAGCAGGCCGTATTTGTAACTGCCGAGCCCCGACTGATGGATGAAGGGGAAGTACATCACTATGGTGTTACGCATGCTGAAGCTGTCGATCTCGATATCGGAGACAAAGGCTTCATCGGCGCTGCAGAAGGTGCGGTTGGGTGCAAAATCGGCGCAACCGAAGTAGTGATACCAGGCGGGCTGCGCCATCAGATCCGTCTCGATCGATGCCAACTTGGCGGGCAGCACATTGTTGTCGGCCACCATGCCGATCAAGCGATAGTCATTCCAGAGGGTATAGATGTTGTTTACCTCCGGGTATGAGAGGGCATAACGGAAGGTATTGAGCAGGTTGGCGGCCGGATATTGCAGCGGAATATCGGCAAAACGCTGTTGGGTTTTCAGGTCGAAGCCATAGAGGTAGTCGGTGTCTAGCCCGTTCACCGGGGCGGGGATATCCTGCCCTAGGTGCAGATCGGCGTAGCGGACCATGTTCTCCACTTCAAGGATCTTGGCCCGCTGGTAGAAAACGTCGAACACGTTCTTCTGCTTGGCGGTGATGAGATTCATGTCGCGCCGGAGGCTATGATAGGTGTAATAGAACACTGAGCCCAATCCGGTCAGTATTAGCAGGGTTACTCCCAGCAGCGTCAGTTTGGAATATTCGTTTCTAACCTTATGCCAAGCCATAGTGAGGGGAGTCTCCGGAGTGAAAGTGGGGGGATATTGTTGGTAGGCTGCCAGACTAGCTGGAGTATACGTCAAAGCAAGTCCGGGAGAATCGGCAGGCATCGGTCATCGCCAACACCTGGGTCGGCCACCGGCAATGGGCGGTCGCCTATTCCCGAGGACAATGACCTGATTAGCCGTGGTGCGGCCAGCTACTCGACGATCCGCAGCACTGCGGCGAAGTGCTCGCCTCGCTCTTTTACGGGCTGACTTGCTCGTCGCCTGCTTCCAGCCCCTCCAATGGTTACTTCATTTTAAGGCTGTGAGGTGTCTAGGGAGCCAGGGGCGATTCATCGTGGCTGAGATGGTAGCAAAAGCAGGGGATCGGCAGAAGGCGGACAGGAGGAAGAGTGTGGGGGCTGTGAAGGACGGTGCCCATCAGAAACGAGTAGTCGCTCTCACTGACGGCGGAAAGAAAAAAGAGGGCTGTAGCCCTCTTGGTATCTGGATGTTACGCATTAGTTATTTCTGATACTTGGGGGCATAGGGGCCGTATAGGATGCCATTGGGCATATCGGCACTCAACAGCCGGAAGCTGGTGACCCCTGCAATTTCATGTCCCTTGTCGGTAATGGTGTTGGCAATTTGATTGACGACGGCAACAACCAGCATACCGATCAGGCCACCACCAGAATGGCTCTGCTGTTCTGCACTGCTGGCACTGGCTTTGCCTTCCCACAACAGCTTGCCTGTTCGAAGATCGACCAGGCGTGCACTGGCTGTGACCACAGTTTCACTGGACACAACCAGATAGCTGGTGCCGTAATTCTGGATGTCCAGATACAAGGCTGTGTCGGCACCATAGATCTCGTGCAGCTTCTTGATCGGCAGCGCATGAATGTCAGCCGCTTCCGTCACACCATTTTGACGGAAAGTCTCATTGGTGACGGCGACGGGCAGCACATAGTAGCCAGATTCAGCCAGCGGGAGTGTGATTTGGGATTGCAGGCTTGCCCCGGCTTTGACATCGGGTGAGTGGTTCAACGGTGGCAATACCAGAATAGAGGTCGGTTTGCTCTCTTTGAACGCGGTGTAATCGTAAGACGGGCGCTGTGCGCAACCAGCCAGCAGAAGGGTGGCGAACATCAGTGAGAAGAGGGCGGGCATCTTCATTGGGTAGCCCCTTTTTTGTTGGACATCAGAAAGTTCATAAAGGGAGCCGATTCCGGGAACAGACGTTTTTCTGTCTCAAAATGCTGGCGGGTTTCTGTATCTTTGCCCAGCTGGGCATATAGCATGCCTAAATGGGCATGGAAACCGGGGGGAACTGCCTGCCCTTTGGCACTTGCTTCTTGCTGGTTCTTCTCAAGCGCAGAGATCTGTTCCTCTACGCTGGTTTCGGTGCCCTGCATGTTTTGATAGACAACCGGCTGGTACTGATCCCAGTTATAGAGAGAACGCGGCGCCTGAGCACACGCAGTCAATAGCAGGGCCGCAGCCAACAGGGTGAATAGCTTGAACTGTTTCATTTTTATTCTTCCTACTGAGCCGGATGCCAGGCGCCGGTCTCAATACCGTTCACCAGATTGTTGACTGCTTCGCGAATGGCCAAGTCCAGCACTTTGCCATTCAGGGTTGAGTCATAGCTTGCGGTGCCGCCAAAACCTATGATTTCACGATTGGACAATTCGTATTCACCGGCTCCTTGGGCAGAAAATACGACTTCGGAGGTGGTGACATTGACAATGTTGAGGTTGACCTTGGCATAGGCAATCTGGGATTTGCCGCGACCCAGGATGCCGAACAGCTGGTGGTCACCGACCTCTTTGCGGCCAAATTCAGTGACGTCACCGGTGACCACGTAGTCAGCCCCTTTGAGGGCTTGAGCCTGTTTCTTGATTCCCGCTTCAGCCCTGATCTCATCCATGTTGTCACGATCCAGCACACTGAAACGGCCGGTTTGCTGCAGGTGGGTAATCAAGACGGTTTTCGCCTGGCTGCCCAGTCGATCCACGCCATCGGAGAAAATGCCGCGCATGTAGCTGGAGCGGTTATCAAATTTCCCCACGGCAATCGGGCTGCGAGGGCCTTGATAGTGGCTCTGGTAGGAGGCAACTTTGGGGACATCCAGAGCACGAGAGGATTCGCTGGCACAACCAACCAACAAATTCGCCATCAGGATGATACCGCATGAAACAACGAACTTATTCATATAACGTCCCGTTTAATAAGGAAAAAACAGCGACGGACTCTAGCATGGTTCGCTGCGAAGAAAGTGCCCCGAATGGGGGGCTGGTCAGTTCAATAATTGAGCATTCAGTTAGTTTGTACCGGCAAAGGGATGGCGTGGCCTGTCAGCGGCAGTGAAACACCTCTTCCAGCGCATCCACCACGGCGCGTACCCGGCTGGCCTTCTGCAGGTCGGGGTGGAGCACCAGCCAGATGTCGACCGGATCGCTGTGGGTGGGCAGGACGCGTACCAGCTCGGCTTCTCTATCTGCCAGAAAGGTGGAGAGCAGGGCTATCCCCAGTCCTTGGCGGGCCGCCGCCAGCAACAGCAGCTGGGCATTGCACTGCAGCACCACGTTCGGTTCGTGCAGCGGCTCCCCGCACAGGCTGTGCCAGTGGCGGGAGACCAACTCCTTGGCAAACAGTAGCAGGGCGTGCTTACTCAGGCCGTGGCCGCTCTTGGGC
>NZ_CAWNYS010000087.1:0-17759 GCF_963878295.1 Aeromonas sp. HMWF014
AAATAAAACCATATCAAATCAGCATGTTAAATTGATATTTGTATAATCGCCCTAGGGTTGGTATTGCTGGATGGAGCATGAATGTATCCGCTGGATACGCCACACGGAGGTGGCATGCTCCGCCCGGCCCCCTGGCTGGGCGTTTTTTATCCAGGGTCGGCAGTGAACCCTTTTGAAGGTAATTGGGCAATTATTCAGGTTTGTCCAATGAGTTATCCCCAGCTTCTGGGGATAACTCAGAAGGCAAAATAGTAACAGAAGCGCCGGGTAAGGTTAAAAAACAGCCTTTGTCCCTCATCCAGGTCTTCTTGCTTGATAAATGACTTGATGGTGCGCTCATCCTCCCGCAGATCCAGCATGGCCACCCCTTCCGGTCGCTGCGCTTTGAGGTAGGGCAGTACCTTGGGTTTGAGGGGCATGGTGGGCTCGGTTGAGAGCACCAGCGCCACAGAGTCGTCGGAGAGCTGCACCAGCGAACCGGGGGGATAGACTCCCAACACCTTGATCAGCAGCTTGACCAGATCCTGATCGAACTTCTTCTGGGACAGCTTGTAGAGCTGGCTGATGGCCTGGCTCGGTGCGGCCGGGGTCGCACTGCTGCGCGGGTGCAGCAGCTCGTCATAGTAGTCCACCAGCCCGATGATCCGTGCCAGTGGCGGGATCTCGCCGCCCTTGATGCCCAGAGGAAAGCCGCTGCCATCGAGCCGCTCGTGGTGCAGATGGGCCACCTGGCGGATCTTGAACTCAAATGCCTGTAACTGGGTCAGCATCTCCAGCCCGTACTGGGGATGCATGTTGAGAAAATTTTGCTCTGACTTGTTGAGATCCCCCCGTTTCTGGGTGATCTGGCTCGGGATTCTCAGCTCTCCGATATCGTGCACAAGGCCTGCCAGTCCAGTCTCCTCGATCTCGATGGGGTTCATGCCGAGTTCCCGGGCCATCAGCATGGCGATGAAAGCCACGTTCAGGCTGTGCTGCAGCAATATGTCGGTGTGTGGGCTGCGAATGAGATGCAGGCCGAGTGGCCCCTCGTGTTCACTGATACGGGCGGCGGCATTGCGCACTATCTGCGCCGTATTAGCCAGCCCTTCGTCAGGCTTGAGGTTGAGGGCCCCCAGTGCATCGCGCAGCTCGGACATGGATTGGCCAAAGGCTTTGTCGGCGGCGCGCAGGGAGCGGCGGAAAGCTTTCTCGTCGAAGGGAGTGAGGCCCGTGTCTATGACCTCATCGATGATCGACAGATCGGGGCCGGCGGCGGGAATATCGCCGCGCAAGATGGGCTCTATGGGCAGGTCGCTCTTGTCCGGATCCACCATCAACAGATTGAGGTCGAGATGGCGAATGATGTCGAGTTGTTGCTGATCCTTGATCTTGAAGGCATTGAACATAAAAGGGTGACTGGTCCATCCCGTGGGGAGATGGATGTAGTGGCCGATCCGTAACTGCTCTATCGAGGCTTGTATCAGCGACATGTGCTAACTCGAGGTCCATGAATGCTTACCAACAAGCTAGCAAAATTAGAGAGATAGACAAACAAAAAAGCCCGCGCATGTGCGCGGGCTCTCTAGTTCAAGTCCGATTATCAGGCCTTGGATTTTTTCTTGTTGTCCGCCTTGGTCTCAGCCTTGGCTTCCACTGCTACTCGTGCTTCCTCGGTAAAGGGGCGACCGTAGTAGGTGTCCATCAGTATGGCTTTGAGCTCGGTGATCAGCGGGTAGCGCGGGTTGGCACCGGTGCACTGGTCATCGAAGGCTTCCAGCGCCAGCTGGTCAACCTTGGCCAGGAAGTCGGCTTCGTTCACGCCAGCTTCACGGATGGAGGCCGGGATGCCCAGAGTGGCTTTCAGCTCATCCAGCCAGGCCAGCAGCTTCTCGATCTTGGCAGCGGTACGGTCACCGGCTGCGCTCAGACCCAGATGGTCAGCCACTTCGGCATAACGACGGCGGGCTTGCGGACGGTCGTACTGGGAGAACGCAGTCTGCTTGGTCGGGTTGTCGTTGGCGTTGTAACGGATCACGTTGCTGATCAGCAGGGCGTTAGCCAGACCGTGCGGAATGTGGAATTCTGCACCCAGTTTGTGCGCCATGGAGTGACACACACCCAGGAAGGCGTTGGCGAACGCGATACCGGCGATGGTGGCTGCGTTGTGTACTTTCTCGCGAGCAACCGGATCGTTGGCACCGTTCTGGTAGCTGGACGGCAGGTACTCTTTCAGCAGTTTCAGGGCTTGCAGCGCCTGACCGTCTGAGTACTCGTTGGCCAGTACGGAAACGTAGGCTTCCATGGCGTGAGTGACTGCATCCACACCGCCGAAGGCGCACAGGGACTTGGGCATGTTCATGACCAGGTTGGCATCCACGATGGCCATGTTCGGGGTCAGCTCGTAGTCAGCCAGCGGGTACTTCATGCCGGTGGCGTCGTCGGTCACGACCGCAAACGGGGTGACTTCAGAACCGGTACCGGAAGTGGTGGTGATACAGACCAGTTCGGCCTTCACGCCCATTTTCGGGAACTTGTAGATACGCTTGCGGATGTCCATAAAGCGCATGGCAAGATCTTCAAACTCGGTATCCGGGTGCTCGTACATGACCCACATGATCTTGGCCGCATCCATCGGTGAACCACCACCCAGTGCCAGGATAACGTCCGGCTTGAAGGAGTTGGCCATCTCGGCGCCCTTGCGAACCACCGACAGCGTTGGGTCAGCTTCTACTTCGTAGAATACTTCCACTTCCATGTTCAGCTTCTTGAGCAGACGAACCACGTCGTCGGCATAGCCGTTGTTGAACAGGAAGCGGTCGGTGACAACCATTGCACGCTTTTTGCCTTCCAGATCACCGAGGGCGATCGGCAGGGAGCCACGACGGAAATAGATGGATTTCGGAAGTTTGTGCCACAGCATATTTTCTGCCCGTTTTGCGACTGTCTTCTTGTTGATCAGGTGCTTGGGACCGACGTTCTCGGAGATGGAGTTGCCACTCCAGGAGCCGCAACCCAGGGTCAGGGAAGGAGCAAGAGCAAAGTTGTACAGGTCACCGATACCACCCTGGGTGGAGGGGGTGTTGATCAGAATACGGGCGGTCTTCATCTTGTCGCCGAAGTATCTGATACGGTCCTGGTTGCGATCCTGGTCGGTGTACAGACCTGAGGTGTGACCGATACCACCGATGTTAACCATGGTGCAGGCCATCTCGACGGCTTCTTCGAAGTTCTTGGCGCGGAACATACCCAGGGTCGGGGAGAGCTTCTCATGAGCGAACTCATCTTCAGCGCACAATTCCAGGCCTTCACCGATCAGGATTTTGGTGGTGGCTGGCACAGTCACGCCAGCCATGGCGGCGATCTTGGTGGCCGGCTGGCCGACGATATCTGCGTTCAGCGCGCCGTTGATCAGCAGCACTTTACGTACCTTGTCCGCTTCATCTTTGGACAGGATGTAGCCATCGTGGTTGGAGAAACGCTCTTTCACCTGGTTATAGATGGAGTCAACGACGATAACAGCTTGCTCGGAAGCACAGACCACACCGTTGTCGAAGGTCTTGGACATCAGGATGGAGGCAACGGCGCGTTTTACATCGGCGGTTTCGTCGATGACGATCGGCACGTTACCGGCACCCACACCGATAGCAGGCTTACCGGAAGAGTAAGCGGCTTTCACCATGCCCGGGCCACCAGTGGCCAGGATCAGGTTGATGTCGTTGTGCTTCATCAGCGCGTTAGAGAGCTCAACGGACGGTTGATCGATCCAGCCGATGATGTCTTTCGGTGCACCAGCGGCCACGGCTGCATCCAGTACCAGCTTGGCTGCGGTATTGGTGGAGTTCTTGGCACGTGGGTGCGGGGAGAAGATGATGGCGTTGCGGGTCTTCAGGGAGATTAACGATTTGAAGATCGCGGTAGCGGTCGGGTTGGTGGTCGGAACGATACCGCAGATGATACCGACCGGCTCGGCGATGATCATGGTGCCCATCTCGTCATCCTGGCTCAGGATGCCGCAGGTCTTCTCGTCTTTGTATGCGTTGTAGATGTATTCGGAGGCGAAGTGGTTCTTGATAACCTTGTCTTCGATGATCCCCATACCGGACTCTTCCACGGCCATCTGGGCCAGGGGGATACGGGCATTGCTGGCGGCCAGGGCGGCGGCACGGAAAACCTTGTCTACCTGCTCTTGCGAGAAGCTGGCGAATTCACGCTGTGCTTCTTTAACGCGGGCGACCAGTGCATCCAGTTCGGCCAAATTGGTTACTGCCATGTTTATCTCCTGATGATTTGAAAACTGTTTAGTAAGAGCTTGGCAATGCCCGGCAATTATAGTCGCCTTGTCAAGGCGAGAATCACTACAAGGGGGTATTTACATGCCTTACTAAATTGCTTTCTGAGTCGATTATAGAGCGCGGCTGACTCAGAAAAAGTTGATCTGGATCATGTGTAACAAAAGAACAAAAGAAATTTTGTTTCACAATACATGTTTTTTGGATGTTACACGAATGTAGCGTGGGGCGAAAGTGGGCTGAATGGCGCGTGAACAAGGCGCTAGATACCATTTTTCAAGCAGTTAGCACGATTACGTCCCGGTGTCCTCGGGTCGGGGCCTGGGGCAGTCTGGGGGCCGTATTGTGATAGAAACGGCGATCATCCAGGAGCAGATACCCACTAGCGTTTAATTCTTGTTGAAAAAATGGTTGTTCTTTTAATCCATGATAGCGCTGAAGATCGCCGCCACTGACACCCTCATTGCCGCCGGCCAAAAAAGCCGAGCAGGGGATCGACCGTGCCTGCCGGTTGCGAAGCCAGGCGCCATTGCAACTTGATGTCCGTATCAATCATTAAAAAATCCTTGTTTGCTGAGAGAAAATGTCGCACCAAAACGGCATGGCCACATAAAACTCGAAGTGATTTTATCAGCGTGTTAAATGGTGACGATGTTTATTAACAAATCAATATGTTGAATTTTGGCGATACATTAGAGGAACTAACTGAAAAGCCACGGAAAGGGTGAGATTATTTGATTGGTGCAGGTTGAGGGCATGGTGTAAATTTACGCTCGGTTTATCGGGGTGGCCCGCGTGGCTTTGCTTACCTTCTGGATGGCGCCTATGGCAGCAATTGACGTCTCTTTATATCTGAAGTTTTTCATCGGTTTGTTCGCGATCATCAATCCGCTGGGATTGCTGCCGGTTTTTGTCAGTCTGACCGGCCATCAAACCCCGGAAGAGCGGATGAAGACCAACACCACCGCCAACATTGCGGTGATGATCATCCTGTTGGTCTCCATGTACATGGGGCAGCTGATCCTGGACGGTTTTGGTATCTCGCTGGCGTCGTTTCGCATCGCCGGCGGGTCGCTCATCACGCTGATCGCCTGGTCCATGCTGCAGGGCAAGCTGGGGGAGGTGAAGCATAACAAGCAGGAGAAAGGGGAGCTGGCTGCGCGGGAATCAGTCGCTGTGGTGCCGCTGGCACTGCCGCTGATGGCGGGTCCGGGGGCCATCTCTTCTTCTATTGTCAACGCCAGCCAGAGTACCTGGTCCCAGATGCTGGGCATGTCGCTGGTGGTGATGGTATTTGCCTTCTGCTCCTGGCTCATCTTCCGCGCCGCCCCCTTGTTGTTCAAGCTGATGGGCAACACCGGCATCAACGTGGTCACCCGGATCATGGGTCTCATCATGATGTCGCTCGGCATCGAGATCATGGTGGCGGGGATCAAGGGGGTCTTCCCCGGATTGATGTGATTCAGGTCTGTTTTGTCTGAGCCGGTCCTCGTGACCGGCTTTTTATTGTTTCTTTTTTGTTGGTCATTTCCTAGAATCGAGCGGGTCTGTATAAAAAGCGTCCGCAACGCCATATTTAAATGCTGAATAATTGGCTGAAAGCTGTTTTTTTAACCATGAAGCCCAGCTTGGTCTGATGATATCTATTGCATTATTAGAATTGTCAGGGAATTATGCTGGCAGCGGGTATTTATCTCGTTGATGGACAAACGCATGGAATGTTCTTGTTGGAGTAGGGAAATGACTCATAAAAAAACAATGATTAACACACTGCTGATGGCTGCCCTGTTTGGTGGCGTCAACGTGGCTCAGGCTGCCGATGTCCCGGCGGGAACCAAGCTGGCTGAAGTCCAGCAACTGGTCAAAGGCAATGGCTCGGAGCCGGCAACCTTGGATCCACAAAAAGTGGAAGGTACCCCAGAGTCAGCGATTTTACGTGACTTGTTTGAAGGTCTCGTGACCTCAGGTCCCAAGGGTGAAGTTGTCCCTGCCATGGCCGAGTCCTGGGAAACCAAGGACAACAAACACTTCGTATTCCACCTGCGCAAAGATGCGAAATGGTCCAATGGTGAACCGGTTACTGCCCACGACTTTGTTTATGCCTTCCAACGTGCAGTGGATCCCAAGACAGCCTCTCCTTACTCCTGGTATCTGGAGATGCCAACCATTGCCAACGCCACCGAGATCATCGCCGGCAAGAAGCCATCCAATACGCTGGGTGTGAAGGCTGCCGACGATTACACCCTCGAAGTGCAATTGGAGAAAGCGATCCCCTATTTCGTTACCATGCTCTCCCACACCACCACCTACCCAGTCCCGAAGAATGTGATTGAAAAGTTTGGTGACAAGTGGACCCAGCCAGAAAACATGGTATCCAACGGTGCCTATGTACTGAAGAATTGGGTGGTCAACGAGCGGATCGAGCTGGAGCGCAACAAGCACTACTGGAACGATGGCAAGACCGTCATCAACAAGGTGACCTATTTGCCAATCCAGTCTACCAACGCCGAGCTGAACCGCTTCTTGGCTGGTGAGATCGATATGACATGGAACGTGCCTATCGAGCGCTTTAAGCAATTGAAAAAAGACTATCCGGAGGACTTGAAAGTGGAGGGGTTGGTTTCGACCTACTACTACCAGTTCAATACTCAGAAAAAGCCGTTTGACGATGTTCGGGTGCGTACCGCGTTAGCTTATGCCGTTGATCGCGATGTCATTGCCGACAAGGTGATGGGACAAGGTCAAACACCTGCTTATGGTCTCACTCCTGACTATGTCGATGGTTTCAAACCGGTTGCCCCCGAGTGGTCCAAGCTGACCCAGGCGGAGCGTGACGCCAAGGCGAAGGCCCTGCTGAAAGAGGCCGGTTTTGATGCCAGCAAGCCGCTGAAGTTCGAGCTGCTCTACAACACAGACGACAACCACAAGAAGGTGGCGGTCGCCGTCGCCTCCATGTGGAAGAAGCTGGGGACAGAGGTGAGTCTGGTGAACCAGGAGTGGAAAACCTACCTGGAGACCAAGAAGCAGGGCCAGTTTGACGTGAGTCGTGCCGGCTGGAGCGCTGACTACAACGAAGCCTCCTCCATGCTGGATCTGATGCAGACCACTCACGGTAACAACGATGGCAAGTATTCCAATGCTGCGTTTGACAAGTTGATGGACGAGTCACGCGATCAGGTTGATGCGGATGCGCGCAACAAGCTCTATGTCCAGGGCGAAGAGATCCTGGCCAAGGACATGCCAATTATCCCTATCTATCAATATGTTCAGCCCCGCATGGTCAAATCTTACGTCGGGGGTTACCCGAGCAACCCGCTGGATAACCTCTACAGCAAAGACATGTACATCATTGCTCACTGAATAACATAACAAGTCGCATAACAAGCAGGCCCGCCAGACGGCGGGCCTTTATTACAACCGCGACCCTTTGGAAGCTGTACAGGACAGGAATTGTCTATGTTGAAATTCATTTTTAAACGGCTATTGGAAGCGATCCCGACACTGCTGGTCTTGATCACCGTCTCCTTCTTCATGATGCGTTTCGCGCCGGGCAACCCCTTCACCAGCGAACGTGCCCTGCCGCCGGAAGTGTTGGCCAATATCGAGGCCAAGTACGGCCTGGACAAGCCCATTGGCGTGCAATACCTCACCTACCTGGGCAACCTGTTACGGGGCGATCTGGGCCCCTCTTTCAAATACAAGGACTTCAGCGTCAATGATCTGGTGAGCCAGGCGTTGCCTGTTTCTGCCAAGATCGGGAGCGCGGCTTTCGTCTTTGCCGTCTTGCTGGGGGTCACTTTCGGCACCATAGCGGCCTTGAAACAAAACACCATCATCGACTATCTGCTGATGTCGTCGGCCATGGCCGGGGTGGTGATCCCGGGCTTTGTACTGGCACCCTTGCTGGTACTCTTCTTCAGCATCTATCTGGGCTGGTTCCCGGCCGGTGGCTGGCAGGGGGGCGGCATCCAGTTTATGGTGCTGCCAGTGTTCGGCATGATGATGTACTACATCTCCGCCATCTCGCGCATCATGCGTGGCAGCATGATCGAGACCATGAACTCCAACTTCATCCGTACCGCCCGTGCCAAGGGCCTGCCGCTGCGTCACATCATACTGAAACACGCGCTGCGTCCGGCCATGCTGCCGGTGGTCTCCTATCTGGGCCCGGCCTTTGTCGGCATCATCACGGGTTCCGTGGTGATTGAGACCATCTTCGGTCTGCCGGGAATTGGTCAGTTGTTTGTCAACGGTGCCCTTAACCGTGATTACTCCATGGTGCTCGGGCTGACCATTCTGGTCGGTGCCCTCACCATCACCTTTAACGCCGTGGTCGATATTCTCTATGCCTTTATCGATCCCAAGATCCGTTACTAAGTCGGGAGTAGATCATGGTTGTCACAACTGAGAAACGCGAAGCCATAGCGGCGTTCGCACAGCAAGTGGAAGTGGTGGAAGGACGCTCCCTGTGGAAGGATGCCCGTCGCCGTTTCCTGCGTAACAAGGCCGCGCTGACCAGCCTCATCATACTGACCATTATCGGTCTGGCAGTGATAGTGGGGCCGCACCTGTCCCAATATACCTTCGACGATCCGGACTGGGGCGCGATGCAGGCGGCACCGGATATGGAAACCGGCCACTGGTTCGGTACCGACAGTCTGGGGCGCGATCTGTTCGTGCGTACCCTGCTGGGGGGCCGCATTTCGCTGATGGTCGGCATCATGGGCGCCATGGTGGCCGTGGTCATCGGCACCCTGTATGGCGCCGCTTCCGGCTTCATCGGCGGTCGGGTCGATAGTCTGATGATGCGCGTACTCGAGATCCTCAACGCCTTCCCTTTCATGTTCTTCGTGATCATGCTGGTGACCTTCTTCGGCCGCAATCTGGCGCTCATCTTCATCGCCATCGGGGCGGTGAGCTGGCTCGACATGGCGCGGATCGTGCGAGGCCAGACCCTGAGTCTCAAGAGCAAGGAGTTTATCGAGGCGGCCCACGTCTGTGGCGTCTCCAAGTGGAAGATCATCACCCGTCACATAGTGCCGAACGTGCTCGGTATCGTGGCCGTCTACGCCACCTTGCTGGTACCGGGCATGATCATGTTTGAATCCTTCCTGAGTTTTCTGGGCCTCGGCGTCCAGGAACCCATGACCAGCTGGGGTGCCCTGCTGGATGAAGGCTCCAAGTCGATGGAAGTGGCCATCTGGCAACTCTTGTTCCCCGCCGGTTTCATGGTGGTGACCCTGTTTTGCTTCAACTTCCTCGGGGATGGCCTGCGTGACGCCCTCGATCCGAAAGATCGTTAATCGAGCATCGGATCGACAGGAAAGCATCACGAAAGATCGATAAGGAGTTTTTTATATGAAGTTACTGGATGTAAAAGATCTGCGGGTCGAGTTCAAGACCCCGGACGGCAATGTGGTGGCGGTCAACGACCTCAACTTCTCCCTGGCGGCTGGCGAGACCCTGGGGATCGTCGGCGAGTCCGGCTCCGGCAAGTCCCAGACTGCATTTGCCATCATGGGGCTGTTGGCCAAGAACGGCATCATCACGGGGTCGGCCAAGTTTCAGGGCGACGAAATCCTCAACCTGCCGGAACACAAGCTCAACAAGATCCGCTCCGAGAAGATCGCCATGATCTTCCAGGATCCCATGACCTCTCTTAATCCCTACATGAAGGTGAAGGATCAGCTGATGGAAGTGCTGATGCTGCACAAGGGTGTGAGCAAGGCCGCAGCGTTCGAAGAGTCGGTACGCATGCTGGATGCGGTGAAGATCCCTGAGTCGCGCAAGCGGATGAACATGTACCCCCACGAGTTCTCTGGCGGTATGCGTCAACGGGTGATGATTGCCATGGCCCTCTTGTGCCGGCCACAGCTGCTCATCGCCGATGAACCGACCACGGCGCTGGACGTGACGGTGCAGGCCCAGATCATGACGCTGATGAACGAGCTAAAGCGCGAGTTCAACACCGCCATCATCATGATCACCCACGACTTGGGTGTGGTAGCGGGTATCTGTGACAAGGTGCTGGTGATGTACGCCGGTCGTACCATGGAGTACGGCCGGGTGAAGGACATCTTCTATCGCCCGAGTCATCCCTATACCGAGGGTTTGCTGCGCGCCATTCCCCGCCTCGACACCGAAGGGGAAGAGCTGCCTACCATTCCGGGCAATCCGCCCAACCTGCTGCGTCTGCCCACCGGCTGCCCCTTCCAGGAGCGCTGCCACCGTGTAAGCGGGATTTGCGGTCAGCAGTCACCGATCCTGACCCCGTTCAACGACGGCCGCGAACGGGCCTGCCATTGGGTATCGGATGCCATGATCAAGGGGGCGAATTAAATGGGTACTGACAAGAAACTGCTGCTGGAAGTGTCTGACCTCAAGGTCCACTTTAGCATCAAGAGTGACAGAGCCTGGCCCTGGGCCAAGCCCTCGGCGTTGAAGGCGGTAGACGGGGTGACTCTGCGCCTGTACGAGGGGGAGACCCTGGGTGTGGTGGGCGAGTCCGGCTGTGGCAAGTCCACCTTCGCCCGTGCCCTGATAGGCCTGGTACCGGCCACCGACGGCAAGGTGGTGTGGCTGGGCAACGATTTGACCAAGCTAGATCAGAAGGCGCTGCGGGAGAAACGCAAGGAGATCCAGATGATCTTCCAGGATCCGCTGGCCTCCCTGAATCCGCGAATGACCATAGGCGACATCATCGCCGAGCCGCTCATCACCTTCTATCCCAACCTCTCCAAAGAGCAGGTGAAGGAGAAGGTGCGCACCATGATGACCAAGGTGGGCCTCTTGCCCAACCTGGTCAATCGCTACCCGCACGAGTTCTCCGGCGGCCAGTGCCAGCGGATCGGGATTGCCCGGGCACTGATCCTGGAACCCAAGATGATCATCTGTGACGAGCCGGTCTCTGCGCTGGATGTCTCCATCCAGGCCCAGGTGGTGAACCTGCTCAAGGCTATCCAGAAGGAGATGGGCTTGTCGCTCATCTTCATCGCTCACGATTTGTCGGTGGTCAAACACATCTCGGATCGGGTGCTGGTGATGTATCTGGGCAATGCGGTGGAGCTCGGCACTCGCAAGGAGATCTTCGCAAACCCCTTGCACCCCTATACCAAGGCCCTGATGTCGGCCGTGCCCATTCCGGATCCGGATCTGGAGCGCAGCAAGGTCATCCAGATCCTGGAGGGGGACTTGCCATCTCCCATGAACCCGCCGTCCGGCTGCGTGTTTCGCACCCGCTGCCCGGTAGCTGGCCCCGAGTGTGCCAAGACCCGCCCCATGCTTGAGGGAAACTTCGACCATGCGGTCTCCTGCCTCAAGGCTGATCCGCTTTGATGGTGGTTTGTTGAACGTGTTTGCGGGGCTCCCAGATGGAGCCCCGATTAACTTGGGCAAGAGGGGAAGATCTCTCTTGGCGTTCTCTTTGGCCACTGTTACTCTTTGCCTAACAAGGGGAGTAACTTCTCGCTGGTTTGTCGTCATTACGGTGCACCCATATCCTGCAGTGCACCCGGCAGCCGGGCAGTCGATGAAAATGGGCTGTAAGTGAGACCTTGCCGAGAGGCAAGGCGTATCTGCTCCAAATGCAAGCCCACGCCTCTCGGACGTGGGTTTTGTCATTTTTGGGAGGGATAAAAATGGGTGAATGGTGGATGTGGACCGGTTTCTTCAGCATAGTGCTGGTCCTGTTATGGATTGACATACGCTTTGTCGGTGGTGGCAGGTCACACAAGGTGTCTCTCAAAGAGGCGGGGATCTGGTCTCTCATCTGGATCAGCGTGGCCCTGCTCTTCAACCTGGCCATCTGGTTTTGGCTGGATCACAGTGCTGGCCGTGACATTGCCAACCAGAAGGGATTGGAGTTCCTCACCGGCTACCTCATCGAGAAAGCGTTGGCGGTGGATAACGTCTTCGTCTGGCTGATGCTGTTTAGCTACTTTGCCATTCCGGCCGAGCTGCAGCGCCGGGTGCTGCTGTACGGGGTGTTGGGCGCCATCGTGATGCGGGCCGGCATGGTGTTCGCGGGCAGCTGGCTCATCGAGCAGTTCCACTGGATCCTCTATCTGTTCGGCGCTTTCTTGCTACTGACCGGTGCCAAGATGCTGTGGGCGGCCGACAAGGAGCCAGATCTGGCCAACAACCCGCTGCTGGGCTGGATGCGCCGCCGCTTCAAGGTGACCGAGACGCTGGAGGGGGAGAACTTCTTCGTCTGGCGTGACGGTGTGCGTTATGCCACGCCGCTGCTGCTCATTCTGGTGCTGGTGGAGGTGAGCGATCTCATCTTCGCGGTGGACAGTATCCCGGCCATCTTCGCGGTGACCACGGATCCCTTCATCGTGCTGACCTCCAACATCTTTGCCATCATGGGTCTGCGCGCCATGTACTTCCTGCTGGCTGGTGTGGCTGATCGCTTTGCCCTGCTCAAGTATGGTCTGGCGCTGATCCTGATGTTTATCGGGGTCAAGATGCTGTTGCTGGATATCTTCAAGATCCCGACCGGCATAGCACTCGGTGTCGTCGCGCTGATCTTGCTGGCGTCCATGGGGCTAAGTCTCTTTGTGACCCGTAAAAAGAAAAAGGCTGCTTGAAGGCGCTGAACATCATCTCGGAGGGGACAGTTCCAGATCCCCCTGAATGACATAGCACTCGGTGTCGTCGCGCTGATCCTGCTGGCGTCCATGGGGCTAAGCCTCTTTGTGACCCGTAAAAAGGCTGCTTAAACGCGGCCTTCCATAAGGCACTCACAAAAAGGGCTCCCGCAGGAGCCAAGGCAAGTCAGTTAAGAGCATGTGAGTCCAGCCCGCGAGGTATAAGGGCCAAAGAGTGAGGGAGGCATGATGCCTCCCTCTTTTTTATTGGATGCCAGTCAGGGCAAAGGTGTCAGCCACATTGACGCGTTAACCCTGGCACAGCTCCTGTTATTCAACGTTTCTAATATTCAATCACAAAAATGCTTAAGTGACGGGTGTTACGTATCCGCTGGCCATTTTTATATCTTGCTAGCGGGAAAGATCACGCCTTGGCGGTATCCACCTCACCCAGCGGCTCGGTTTCACCCAGGCTGTCTTCGGTCTTGGCCACTACGCTGGCGGCGATGGCATTGCCCAGCACGTTGGTGGCGGAGCGACCCATGTCGAGGAAGTGATCTATGCCGAGCAGCAACAGGATGCCAGCTTCCGGAATATGGAACTGGTTCAGGGTGGCGGCTATGACCACCAGAGAGGCGCGCGGCACGCCGGCCATCCCCTTGGAGGTGACCATCAGCAACAGCAGCATGGTGATCTGTTGAGCCAGGGAGAGCTCTATGCCATAGGCCTGGGCGATGAACATGACCGCGAAGGTGCAGTACATCATGGAGCCGTCCAGGTTGAAGGAGTAACCCATGGGCAGCACGAAGCTGGCGATGCGCTTGTCACAGCCGAACTTCTCCAGCCGATCCAGGGTCTTGGGATAGGCTGCCTCGGAGCTGGCGGTGGAGAAGGCCAGCAGGATGGGCTCGCGGATCATGGCCAGCAGGGTCAGCACGCGGCGGCGAATGAACAGGCTGCCCATGGCGATGAGCAGCAGCCAGAGGCAGGCCAGGGCCAGATAGAACTGGGCCATAAAAGTGCCGTAGGTGGCGAGTATGCCGAGCCCTTCCTTGGCAACCATGGCGGCGATGGCACCGAACACGGCGAACGGCGCGAAGTTCATCACGTAGCCTGTCACCTTCAGCATGATCTCGGCGGCGCTGGCCATCAGCTTGACCACGGGTTTGGCGGCATCGCCCAGAGCGGCGGCGGCCAGCCCGAAGAAGAGGGAGAACACCACTATCTGCAGGATCTCGTTGGTGGCCATGGCCTCCACCACGCTTTTCGGGATGGCGTGGGTGACGAAGTCCTTGAGGGAGATGGCACCGGCGACCACGCCGGAACTGGCAGTATCATCCGGCAGGGAGAGGGAGAGCCCCACACCCGGTTGCATCAGGGTGACCATCACCAGACCCAGGGTCAGGGAGAGCAAGGAGGCCAACATGAACCAGCCGAGGGTCTTGGCACCGATGCGGCCCACGGTACGGGTATCACCCATCTTGGCGATACCGACGACCAGGGTGGTGAAGACAAGGGGAGCAATGATCATCTTGATCAGTCGCAGGAAGATATCGGTCAGTATGGTGATGTCACTGGCAAAGCCAGCAGCCTGATCCGGGGCAAACATGCGATAGCCCTGACCAGTCAGGATGCCAACTAGCATTGCGATGAGGATGGCAACCGTCAATTTATTCATTTTCATGGGGGGGTCCCAGTTTTGATAAGTGCAACGCGTTGAGGGTGGCAGGGGGGCCACTTCAAGTCCGTTTTTGTGATCCGGGCAGTAGATCCCTGACAGCCGGTGTGCTTGCAGCATGCCTAATCCGGGGGGGTAAATCCAGAGTCTTGTAGCAGAATTTTATGTTGCCATTAGTTGTATGTGATATTGATCTTGCATTTCATCAATATTAATCACTGTTTGTTTTGATATTGGCGAGATAACTGGCTTGCATGTCCTGTTCGTTTAATGAGCGATGAGACAGGGTGAAGATCAGCAGGGCCGAGGTGGTGTGCTGTACCTGCATCTGCGCCAGAAAGGGGTCCGGCTCGTCCGTATCAAAGCCGAATACCGGATGCGAGGGGGTGACCCTGACCGCATCCCGCGACAGGGTCAGCTCGTTCACCGCCACCCACTCGTAGCCCTGGCTCAGTGCCATCTCACCCGCCCGCTTGAGCACATACTTGCGGGCCGTCTCCCGATCAATCAGCTCGTTGCCGACAAACTCCAGCTGCCACTTGTCGGGGCCAAGTTGTGTCTGGGAGAAGCCGGTCTGGCCGTTCCAGAATGATTTTTCGCTGTGATAAGGGGTGGCACAGCCGAGCAGCAGGGCGCTCAGCAGGCAGGCCAGCACCAGATCAGGCAGGCTTGCCGCGCTGGCAAACCGTCGTGCATGGCGACGGGAGCAGAAGGAGAGGGGGAGCAGACGTTGCATCATGAGGGCCGCTTGGCGAAACACCTCACCACTACAGCACAAACCGATCCGTGAGACAATCGCCGGTCGGGTCACCGTGGGGATACTGGGGATAAAAGAAAAGGCCTTGTCGTTTGACAAGGCCTTTACCGGGGAATTTGGTCGGTGTGAGAGGATTCGAACCTCCGACCCTCTACACCCCATGCAGATGCGCTACCTGGCTGCGCTACACACCGACGGAGTCAGCTCGGCTGACGGGGGCTGAGTTTATGGAGATGCCCCGATCCTGTCAACAGGGGAAATCCCACTCCGAGACCGTTTGCCTGCTTTACGAGCAATTGGCGTTCAAAGTACCGCCATGGCGGCGACATTCGGCCATTGAGGGCCCATGTCAGGGGCCTTTTGCTACGCAGGTTTCAACCCACCATGAAAGCGGCCGCCCCGGAGGCGGCCGTTTGCATCAGTGATGAAGGGATCAGCGGTTGAAGGTCAGCCGCTTGCCCAGCACCTGATCGGTGACCTGACCGTTTTGCCAGGCGATCTGGCCATTGACCAGGGTCATCTCCACCGTGCTGTGGAAGCGGTAGCCGTTGAAGGGGGACCAGCCACACAGGTAGAGCAGGTTGCTGTCGTTGACCACATAGGGCTTGCCCAGATCCAGCAGCACCAAGTCTGCGAAGTAGCCCTCACGAATGTAGCCGCGATCCTGCACCTGGAAGCGCTCGGCTACTGCGTGGGATGTCTTCTTGACGATAGTCTCCAGTGAAAACACGCCGTTGTGGTAGAGCTCCAGCAGCGCCAGCATGGAGTGCTGCACCAGAGGGATGCCGGACGGCGCCTTGAAGTAGCTGTTCTGCTTCTCCTCCCAGGTGTGGGGGGCATGGTCGGTGGCGATGATATCCAGCACGTCGTTGCGCACCGCATCCAGCAGGGCATGCTGGTCGGCGGCTGTCTTCACTGCCGGGTTGCATTTGATCTGGCTGCCCAGGGTGTCGTAATCCGCCTCGTTGAAGAACAGGTGGTGGACGCATACCTCGGCGGTGATGTTCTTGTCTTTGAGTTCGCTAAGGTCATGGCTGGCGGTAAACAGCGACAGCTCCTTGGCGGAGGTGAGGTGCAGCACGTGCAGCTTGGCCCCGTACTTTTTCGCCAGACCTACCGCCATGCTGGAGGACTTGTAGCAGGCCTCGTCATTGCGAATGCGACCGTGCTCGCGCATCGGCACATCCTCGCCCCACTTGGCGCGGGCCTCGTCTTCCAGCACCTGGATGGAGGGGGTGTCCTCGCAGTGAGTGACTATCATCACCGGGCTCTCGCGGAAAATCGCCGCCAGTGTCTCCTGGTTGTCCACCAGCATGTTGCCGGTCGAGGAGCCCATGAACACCTTGACCCCGCAGGATTGCTTGGGATCGAGGCGCTTTATCTCGTCGAGGTTGTCGTTGGTGGCGCCGAGATAGAAGCTGTAGTTGGCGGCGGAGGCGTTGGCGGCTATCTGGTATTTGGCTTCGAGGGCATCGAGGGTAGTGGTCTGGGGATTGACGTTGGGCATCTCCATGAAGCTGGTGGTGCCCCCTGCCACGGCGGCCCGGGATTCACTGGCGATGGTCCCCTTGTGGGTCAGGCCTGGCTCACGGAAATGGACCTGATCATCGATCATCCCGGGTATGAGGTGACGACCGGTTGCATCTATCACCACGGCATCGGGCGCCTCTATGTGAGGGGCGATCCGGGCGATCCGTTCCCCTTCAATCAATACATCCGAGGCATAGATGCGGCCTTCATTGACCAGGGTGGCATTCTTGATAAGCAATTTGTTCATGGGGGAGTCCGGTTCCTTTGTCAGTGATCGCGGGTCATAATATCGCAAACTGCACTTTCTCTGTAGCAAGGCCTGACTGATGAAGTTATTTGTAAGAGATTTGACCGTGATCGATTCCAGCTACCTGTGTGAACGCCGTGGCATGGTAGGGGAGAGCTGGCTGGTGGATGTCGAGATGAGCGGCGAGCTCAACGAGATGAGCATGCTGCTTGACTTTGGTCGGGTGAAAAAACTGATCAAGTCGATCATCGATGAAGAGGTGGATCACAAGCTGCTGGTACCGGCCGAATGCGCCCTGGTCCATGTGGCCCATCTGGAGGGGGAGGAGAGCACGGTCGATCTGCTGCGCCCTGGCCGCTCTATTCACTTGCGCTGCCCCACTCAGGGGTTTGCCTTCATTCCGGCGCCCCAGATAGACAAGGAGTCCGTCACTCGCTATCTGCTGGCGGTGCTGGCCCAGCGGCTGCCCGGCAACATCAAGGACTTGGCGCTGACCCTGCGCCAGGAGCAGATTGATGGCGCCTTCTACCACTACAGCCACGGCCTGAAAAAGCACGATGGCAACTGCCAGCGCATCGCCCACGGCCATCGTTCTCCCATCGAGATCCACGTGGACGGTGAGCGCGATGGTGAGCTGGAGCTGAACTGGGCCGAGCGTTGGGCCGATATCTACCTTGGCACCGAAGAG
>NZ_CAWNYS010000088.1:0-11001 GCF_963878295.1 Aeromonas sp. HMWF014
CTCCTGCCCCGCCTCGTCGGAGCCCATCAACTCCAGCGCCATCCGATCGCTCGGCAGCGCCTGACAGTTGAGGGTTATGAGCGGCCCGGCGGCCCGTTCACTGCCAAAGTGGATCGCCTCCGCCAGCTGGGCCTTGCCCACCTCCTCCTCGCCGCGCAGCAGGATCGGCCCCTGACTCTGGGCCGCCTGCCGGGCATAGCGCAGCAGCTTGCGCATGGCGCTCGATTCCCCCACCAGCGCCGACAGCTCGGGCACCGTCTGGCGCAGCTGGTGAATGGCGCGCAGCCGGTCGACCGGGTGAAGCAGGGCGATGAAGCTGACCCCCTCCGGCCCCGGTAGCGGCTTGAGGCTCACCAGCGCATTGATAAATTCCCCCTCCTGAGCGCCGAGCCGCTCCAGCGTCACCTCCACATGACTGAGCGGCGTCTGCCCCTTGATGGCCAGCTGCAAACGCTGGGGCAGCAACAGGTGCTGCTCCAGCGGCTGACCGAGACAGAGCGCAGGATCGAGCCGCAGCCTGTGTGCCGCCAGCCCATTGAGGTAGCGCAATCGGCCCTGCGGATCCCAGGCCAGCACGCCGTCATCCATGCCATCGAGCAGGGCGTAAAGTTCGCTCAGGTGGTGCTGGGACTCCTGCATCAGGGTCTCCATCTGCAGCAGATGGGCCAGCTCGCGCCCGGCACTGACGGTGAGCGCCAGATCGCCGGCGCTCGCCGCCTCCACCTTGCAGATCAGGGCGATGATGGCGACCTGACGGCCATTGCTGTTGTAAACCGGGCTGGCGCAGCTGTGCCAGGGGTGGAGGGTCTGGTTGAAGTGCTGGGGGCCGCTGACGCAGAGCGGTAGCCCCTCCAGCGCCGCCAGATTGATGGCATTGGTGCCGATGCGCCCCTCGCTAAAAAAAGCGCCGAGGCCAAAGCCGAGCGCTGCCAGCTCGCGCAGGGTGTCGGGATGGCCGGTCTGGGCCAGCACACAGCCGCTCTCGTCGGTGAGCAGCAGGGCGCAGGGGCGCCCCTCCATAAATTCGTAGAGATCTTCGAGGGCCATCTCGCCGGTAGTGAGCAAGTCCCGCTTGCGCTGGCGCAGGCTCTGCAAGGTCTGCCCCTTGGCGCTGTGGGGCGGGTGCCAGAGGGTGGCGCTGGTCTGGTGGGCGCAGCGCAGCCAGGATGCCTGCAGATAGTCGGGCCAGGGCTGAAGGTGCTGAAGGTCAGATGGCATGGTCACAGCAATATCCGGCAAGATGTGAGCCGACCATTTAACCACGCCAGCGCCCCCGATTCAGTGACCTGCCTCAGAGGGTGGCAACCCTATCCTCTGCAAGGTCAGGTTCACACGCGAATTAGGCGACAAGGCCACCGGTGGTGGCGGCATTCACTGCATCACCCTTCACCAGCCCGCCTGACCCTTCCCTACCGACCGATAACCCGGGGCGTCGTTGCAACGCCCCGGGTTATTTATCCATGCCCATATTTATTAACCACAAGCCACTGGCCCGCTGCCATTCCGCATGTTGGCCCACTACGCCATATGGAGTGTCACCTCGATCACACTCCCGAGTTATTCAAATTGTTGAGATGGGATGGAGCTTTCCATTGCCCATCCAGAAGTGTATTTTTGCTCAGTAGCGAAAAGCAGAGCCAAAGGGGAATGTTTAGCGAGTACGTTCAGTATCAGAGGCTGGCTGGCAATGCTGTGATTTAAAATGACTTTTTCTCGGAAAACAGGGCGAACTGGCGTTATATGAAATGCTCTATTAACGGATTAGCACAGCCCTCAATCTAATCACAATTAGACTACTTTTACATGGGAGTAAATATTTTGTTCGAGAGCCAAGAAATCATATTTTTAAAACAAAACACTACAGAGTTCGTACCAGACCACTCTTTGACGTTAAATTATAAGAAAGGAAATTTAGACTGGTACGTTTCTGCTGGTCGACCTGGCTACCAAAATGATGGTGCTACACTCAACATAAATGAGGCGTTTACTTGTTTTTTTGGTGACTTATTCGAAGTTAGGCTTCTCGATGTGGACTACGATAGCGCTCGAATTTTATTGACAAAACTACCTTTATTAAAAGAAGCGGAAAGTATTTTTAATCAATCTCAATTTTTTAAAGGCAATAATACAGACTTTACTGAAAAAGAAGTTGTAATACTAAGAAAGCAAATGGATCTAATGAGAGATCGTATTGAAGATCTTGTTCAGCTCACAGAGATTCAGAAGGACTACTTAGAAAAGTCATTTGAAATGTTAAAGGAAAAATTAGATCAAGGAAGTAAAGAAGGGTGGCGACAAGCGGCTTATGGTGTTGTTACAAGTGTCGCATGTACCTTTGCTCCTGATATTACTTCAGCAAGAAACTTATTTGATATTTTTGGAACTTATATTACTTCAGCATCAAATTTCTTACTGACAAACAGTTAACGAATACCTCAAGAGGGACTGTTAACGCATGGCGTTTCCAGTCCCTTAGAGGGGCGTTAGTTTTTCAGCATTTGAAGAGGGCTTCATGGAATACGTCACTATCGGAAGTTTATTGGCTGCTTTAATGTCTATATTGGCAACGTTTTCTGTACAAAGATTAAGCAAAAAACATAGTGCACTAGAAGGAATCTTAAATCGTAATTATTCAACTACCTTGGCTGCATTGAACCATGCTTACTCTAAAGAAGCTCACGCGGCCAATCACCTCTATACACGAAAGGCCTCGCATTTAGAAAAGGCTGGACAGATTGTCGGAGATTTGAATTTTTGGGCCGAGAAATGTGTTGTGCCAAGAACTCGAGTTGATTTTGGTTCTAAACAAGAAATTGCTGACCGAATGTCACGAGCCTTTGAAGATCTTACTCAGCACACAATGCAGTTTCCTGTTGCATTTAAGAGAATTGAAGGCTTTCAAACGCACATGGGAAATTTAATGGCTTCGGTAAATTTCATCGAAAACATGGTGCACTCGCAAAATTTCAGTGCGGAATCAGACGCATGGAAAAATGCTGTATTGAGATTTATGAACGAGCTTTCGCCACTAACTAACGCCCTTCAAAACGAAATTGAAGTTTTGATGCAACAAACCTAACAATGCCTTCAAGAACGCTTTACTTCGTTCCGATGGGACAGGCTTACACTTCGCTCCAGCCCGTAGGTTCGATTAGCCGTAAGGCGTAATCGGACGTTCGCGTAAATGGGTTCTCCCGCGATAACGACCACTCTCATTTCCGCTCTGGCAGGTGCCGCTGACTCACAAAGACAACCGGGGCCGCGGCCTCTCGAACGTCCGATTACGCTTCGCTAATCGAACCTGCGTGGGACGGTAATATGTGGGATATACAGGTTGGCGCGGATCAGCCAATCCGACACGATCGCCATAATCACAAGCGTCAAAAACCAAAGAGCCGCCCGATGGGCGGCTCTTTGTATCAGCGATGGATGGCTGAATCATCTTGTTACTGAATCGTCACTCCGCCTTGGGCGGTTCAACAACAGCGGTGGCCGCCGGTTGGTCATTTTCCTTGATCCAGGCATCCAGCAGGGTGTAGCCCACCGCCAGCACCACGGGGCCGATAAACAGACCTATGATCCCCATCGCCAGCAGGCCGCCGATAACCCCCACCAGAATAAGGATCAGCGGCAGGTTGGCACCGCGCTTGATCAGGAAGGGGCGCAGGAAGTTGTCCATGGTGCCCGCAATCAGTGACCACACCAGCAGGAAGGTGCCCCAGGTGGTGTCGCCGCTCCAGTAGAGATAACCGACACAGGAGATCAGCACCGGGAAGGGGCCGATCTGGGCGACGATCAGCAGGAACATCACCACCACCAGCACCATGGCATAGGGGATGCCGGCAATCAGCAGGCCGATCCCGGCTACCGAAGATTGCACCAGGGCGGTGACCACCACCCCCATGGCCACGGCGCGGATCGCCTGGGAAGCGAGCACTGTGGCATTGTCACCGCGCTCCCCTGCCAGCCGGTGGGCGAAGCGGCGGATCCCGTCGGCTGCCTTCTCACCCGAGTGGTAGAGCACACCGCAGATACCGACCGTCAGCAGGAAATGGACGAACAGCAGGCCCAGATTGCCGGCCTGAGAGGCGAACCAGCGGGCGGTCTGGCCAAAATAGGGGGCCAGCTTGGCAAACAGCACCTGACCACCACTCGCCAGAATTTGCTGCCAGAACTCATAGAGCTTGTCGCCCACCAGCGGGATCTGTTGCAGCCAGAGCAGCTCCGGCGGCGGTGAGTGACTGATACTGGTGCCCAGCTCGATCAGCATGGGTGCCTTCTCTGTCACATTGGCCAGCGTCATAAAGAGCGGGATGACAAACATCAGCAGCAGCACCAGCGTCATGAACATGGCCGCCAGCGTCCGTTTGCCCCACAGCAGCCGCTGCATCATCAACATCAACGGCCAGGTGGCTATGGTGATCATGGTGGCCCACACCAGTGCGGGCAGGAAGGGGCGCAGCACCAAGAAGCACGAGATGATGAGGATGCTGAGAAACAGCACCCCCAGGGTTATCTTGGCCAAATCCACTTTTTTCATATTCATAACAATCCCTTGTCGGGGCCTGAGCCCTTGGGTAGCGAGTCGGAGTTCATGAGTGAGAGTATCCACCAGAGGCCGGCGCTCAACCAGAGCCCCAGGCAACAATAGAGTAGCCACTGGCCTAGCAGGATGAGCCAGGAGCTGGTCAGCCAGAATGGCAGTGCCCACAGCAAGGCCCCAAGGGGCAGGCTGCCGAGCAGGGTGATCGCCAGGGTGTGCCAGGGTTTTCGCCGCTCTCGCGGCAAGGGTAGTCGCATGCCCAGGGTCAGACCCAGGCTGAACATGGCCAGGCCTGCCAGTGCCGAGGATTGGCTCCACCAGGTGGCCAGTGCGCAGATGAAGGTGAGCCCGCCCCAGATCCATGGCCGGGCAGCCATGCCGGACAAACCGGGACTGATCGTCAGCATCAGGGCGCCCAGCACCAATCCCGCCGCCACATCCGACAGAAAGTGGACGCCGAGCCAGACCCGGGCCAATCCGGTCAGGGTTGCCAGCAGCAGGGCCAGCACGGCGCCGCGCCAAGGGTTGGCGGGCCAGTACCACCTGAGCAGCAGGCCCCAGAACAACAGCGCCGAGGCGGCGTGACCGCTCGGCATGCCAAAGCCCTGGGCGCTCCCTTGTGTCAGTGCGGGATCGAGATGGAAGGGTCTGGGCCAGCCGAGGCCCTCTTTGGCGACCTGGATCAGCAGGGTAAGGGTCAGCATGGCCAGCAACAGCTGACGCAGACGGGACCAGCCCAGCCAAGGCAGCAGCAAAGGTAGCAGGGCAAGCTGAAAGGCGGCTGAACCAAACAGATTGCTGGCATCCAGCCAGGGCGCCCTTGCCCCGATCCACTCCTGCAAGCGTTGTATCAGCGGGAGTTCCGCCCGGTGCAGTGCATTGCCTGCGCCGCTGAAATCTGGCAGCCACAGAACAGGGCTGTCGGGGATGTCAGCCAGTTGGGGGGCCAGCCAGTCGAGCTGCGTCGGAAAGCGGCGCTGCCCATCAGGCAGCCGGGATGGCTCTATCAGCCTGGCGTTGAGGATTTCGCCGCCCAGGTTGGGGGCTTGCAGCAGGGAGACGAAGCCTGAGCCTGTCTGCGCCCGGATGGGTTCCAGCGTCTGGCAGGCAAACAGGACGGCGCGCTGCCATGGTCCCAGCTCGGCGATGATCTGGCCTCGCAGACCTGTCTCTTCAAACAATTCGCGCAGCGCCGCCTGCCGGGGCGTCTCCCCTGCATCTATGTAACCGCCGGTCAGGCTGTAGCGGGAGGAGATCCTGTCCTGCACCAGCAGCAGCTGTTGCTGATGTTTGATCACGCAGACGGCAGCCGTGGGAGTGGCCGAGACCGGCAGTGTCAGCAGCAGGGCGCAGAGCAGTAAAAAGCAGGAGCGGAACATGGTGCCTGAGCGTTGGGGGGACTATGAGCGCAAGGGTCACAGAAATCAGATAGTGGGGCAATGGTTTCCTGCGTGGGTCCACCGGATGGCGGGTTGGGCACTGGCCTTGCCTGCGCACAAGGATTGCCCTGTGGTGAGGCAGTCCCTAGTATTGGCAGCTATGTTATTTTCATGCAGCAAACCTTGGGACCTTCCATGAAACAGTTTGGTTTTTTTCTGGGCATCGCCATCGGCGTCATTCTGATACTGTTCGGCAGCATCGTCATCTTCCAGGCCCTGCCCGCAGCCCTGGACGTGCTGGAGATGCCGAGCCGCATCCCGTTCGTGCGCGAGGTCTACACCTGGCTGATGACCAGCGCGAGCGGCCTCACCAGCCAGCTGGAGCAGAATTTCCTGGAGGCGTTCCAGACGGTACTCAAGCTGATACTGCTGATCACCTTCATGTGGGTCTGCGTCAAGCTGGTCAACATGGGCGTGCTGATCATCCGCGCCGGGGTGGATCTCATCCGCACCGCCATAGAGCACAGCGAAGGCGCCCAGACCAAGAAGTCCGATCACGACAGCGACTTCCAGTAAGCAGGCGATGTGATGAAGCAGGCCACCCCGGGGTGGCCTGCTTGCATTGTGCCTTTACTCGATCCGCGGCAGGTTATCTGCTGGCAGGGTCTGCACCACATCCTGATAGCGGGCGAGCAGCTGTTTGAACGCCTCCCCCTTTCTGACCTTGTCGAGCGCCTCTTGCAGGCGGGCGACCTGTTGTTTGTCGGCCGCCGGGTTGAAGGCAAAGCAGTTGTCCTGCTCCGCCAGAATCGCGATGGTGACAAAATTTTCGCTGGGAAAACCCATTTCTTTTGCCTGATGGCGCAACATCACCTCGTTGCCCGCCACCAGATCGGTACGGGCCATGATGAGCTGGCGTACCACCTGATCCATCCGCTCCACCGTCATCAGGTTGGCAGGGCTGATACCCCGGTTGAGCAGCAGTTGCTCTCCTACATCTGCTTGCATAACGCCGATCTGCAACTTGGCGAGATCGGCTTTGCTGCTGACGCTGGGTGCATCCGTCTTGCGGCCAACCAGCGCTACCCGCGAGTGGCTGATGGGGCAGACCCAGAGGAAGTGGGGGGCCCGCTCTTTGGTGTGGGCCGTGGTAAACAGCACGGCCTCTTTCTGCTGGGTCAGCAGATACCAGCCACGGGCCCAGGGCAGAAAGTGGATCGGTTGCTCCGGCTCACCCATTTCCAGCCACATCAGGCGCAGCAGCTCGACTGCCAGGCCAGTGGGCTGGCCGTTTTTATCCTGACCATTGATCGGCATGTTCTGCTCCGAATAGTAGATAAGTGCCGGAGCCGGGAGTGCGATAAACAGAACGAGAGAGGCGAGGACAGAGAGCAGATGGCGCATGATGCACTCCTTGTGCAGGTTGGTTACCTAACAGTCTATGTGGCCTTTGTCACAAGTTCATGGCCCGGTGGCGGGATAAAACAACAGGCCACCTTGCGGTGGCCTGTCGGTTTATTTAAGCAGGGCTTCCATCTCGTCTTCTGCCTTGGCCCGGGCTTTGGCTTCCGCCGCTCTGGCCGCATCGGCGATACTTTCGCCTGCCGTATGGGATGCCGCGCTGGCGCTGCTGACGGCCTGTTTGGCGGGAGCGGCAACGGCCTTGGTGGCCTCATGAGTCGCCGTTGTGGCAGCGCTGCTGACGGCCTGCTTGGCGGGAGCGGCAACGGCCTTGGCCGCTTCTTGCGTCACGGTCGCGGTAGTGCTGCTGACAGTCTGCTTGGCAGGCGTGGTAACGGCGGCTGTGGCACTCTTGGCTGCGTTGTTGACACCATTGGTCGCGGCCTGAGTGGCCTCTCCCGCAAGCTTGCTGGTGGTGCCACTGATCACTGTGCTCAGGGCGTTGCCGAGGGAGAAGGGGGCGGCGCCGGTCAGGGCATTGGCCGTCGGGATGACCTGACTGTCCGGGTTCTGCCAGCCCTGCATGGTCGTTGGCCAAAGCGGGGCTGTGTCCGCCAGGTTTTCGCCAAAGGCCTGGGTGGTGCCATCCCCTTTTTGCAGCAACACAGACAGCTGGTTAGTTTGCGAGTTCCACACCATGCCCGCCTGCTTGGCAACGTCCGGTACGGGGGCGTAGCGGGAGACCACGTAGAACAGCGGGCCCTCCTGCTGCAGCTCGTTGGCTGTCTTGAGCAACTGCATGGTGCTGTCGTAATTGGGGCCCAGAATGTCGGTCATCCGATCCTTGATCAGGGGTTGTTCAAACAGATTGACCTCGTTCGGGTCAAAGCCGACCAGCGGCTTGAGCAGGGCCCACATCAGTTGACTGGTAGGGCTCATCATCAAGAGGGGGGCGACGCAGGCGGACAGCGTCAGGCTCAGGCAGACAGCCTGAAGCAATGGCATGATACGCATTGGGATAATATCCAAATAACGATTTGATAGATAAGGTTATATTTTGTCTGGAAACGACAAATTCACCGGAAGTTTGCGCGTGGCAGCGAGAGCCTGCCCGCAGGCGCTGGCAGGCTACCATATTGGCTCCACAATGCCAGCAGGCAGTATGATGGCCAGTCAAGTAAACCCCGGGAGTGGTCGATCCATCGAGAGTACCCCACAACAAAACAGGATCTACCCATGAGAAAAATATTGCTCTGCCTGCTGGCCTCCTGCTGGTGTGTGCCGGCTTTGGCCGCCACCCACACCACTATCGCAGGGGAGAGAGCGAGCCCCAAGCTGGTGCTGCCGCTGGGGTCGTTGCCGGAGCGGGTCTGTTGGTATCAGGATCAGAAATATTCCCTGGGTGCCCGGATTAAACAGGGCGATAGCTGGCGGGAGTGCAGCCCGCAGAATGCGCAGGAGAGCAACGGGCCGCTGGCCTGGCGGGAACCTGAAAGGGCGTCGAATGTTGCCGATAATGCGGCCAGGAGCAGCACCATTACCGTGGGCCAGTGAGGCTTTTCTTGATCCAGCTAAAGACATGGACGTGACCTCTATCGCATAATGCGGCTCTTTTCCTCTCTTGGCTGGAACCTAAGAAATGGCTCGTCGCTCTTCCAATGCACAACGTCGTCGCAGTAGCTGGTGGTACAAACGCTTGTTGGCAAGGGAGCGGGAAGAGCGCGAAGCACGTTCCGTCCGGGATTGATACTGCATTGAAACACGGAGCCTCGTGCTCCGTTTTTGCGTTTATTACCCTTAGCTGCATCACAACGGGGGCCGAAAGGCCCCCGTTTTGCTTTTGCAGATGTTGCCTGCTTGCGATTTAGCGTTGCAGGGCGGCCAGTGCCAGTTCCACCCGCTTGGCGTACTCGGGGTCGGCCTGCTCGAAGTGTTTGAGCTGGGCCGCGATGATGGCGTCATCCTCCACATTGATGAGGGATCGCGCCAGGTTGGCGGCGAGCCGTGAACGCTGCCCCTCGTCCATGATGCGGAACAGCTTGCCCGGCTGGCTGTAGTAGTCGCTGTCGTAGTCGCGAAAATCGTAGTGCAGGGCGGCCCCTTCCAGACTCAGCGCCGGTTCGTGCTGCTCGCTCGGCTGCTGGGTACCGAAACGGTTCGGCTGATAGTTGGGGCTGGCGCCGCCATTGCTGTCTGCCCGCATGGCGCCATCACGGTGGGCGCCGTGATGGAACGGGCAGCGCGGGGCGTTGACCGGCAGCAGGCCGTGGTTGACGCCGAGGCGATAGCGCTGGGTGTCACCGTAAGAGAAGAGCCGCCCTTGCAGCATGCGATCCGGCGAGAAGCCGATGCCGGGCACCACGTTGGCCGGGGTGAACGCCGCCTGCTCCACGTGGGCGAAGTAGTTGTCCGGGTTCTGGTTAAGCTCCAGCATGCCGACCGGGATCAGCGGGTAGTCGCTGTGCGGCCACACCTTGGTGAGGTCGAACGGGTGGATCTGGTAAGTCTGGGCGTCGGCCTCCGGCATCACCTGCACATAGACCTTCCAGCGCGGGAAGTCACCCCGCTCGATGGCGTTGAACAGGTCGGCCTGGCTGGTCTCCCTATCCTGGCCGACGACATTGGCCGCCTCTTCATCGGTGTAGAAGCTGTGGCCCTGCTCGGTCTTGAAGTGGAACTTGACCCAGAAGCGTTCGTTCGCGTCGTTGATAAAGCTGAAGGTGTGGCTGCCGTAGCCGTTCATCTCCCGCAGGCTCTTGGGGATGCCGCGATCACTGAAGAGGATGGTGACCTGATGCAGGGATTCCGGATGGCGTGACCAGAAGTCCCAGGCGGCGGTGGCGCTGCGCAGGTTGGTGCGCGGATCCCGCTTCTGGGTGTGAATGAAGTCGGGGAATTTCAGCGGATCGCGGATGAAAAAGACCGGGGTGTTGTTGCCCACCAGATCCCAGTTGCCCTGCTCGGTGTAGAACTTGAGGGCGAAGCCGCGCACGTCCCGCTCGGCATCGGCGGCGCCCTTCTCACCAGCTACGGTAGAGAAGCGCAGGAAGACCGGGGTCTGCTTGCCGATGGCGTTGAACAGGTCGGCCTTGCTGAACTGGCTTATGTCGTGGGTCACGGTAAAGGTGCCGTAGGCGCCCGAGCCCTTGGCGTGAACCACCCGCTCCGGGATCCGTTCCCGATCGAAATGAGCCAACTTTTCCATCAACCAGATATCTTGCATCAGCACGGGGCCGCGCGGGCCGGCGGTGAGGCTGTTGTTGTTGTCGACGACGGGTGCGCCGTTGGCGCTGTGCAGTGTCTTGTCAGTCATGGCTTCTCTCCTTGTTGATATGGGGTCAGCCTACGGATCTGCGCAGTGATGGGCCAATGGGCTTTTCCTAGCCCTTTGATAGGCAAGACAAATGGGTGTGGGGGGATGTGTAACCGCGCCGGATATTGCATGATGGGGGTTTCGAGAAGGAGCCTCATATGCAGATTACTGTCCGTCATGCCGAACCTACCGATGCCCCCGCCTTGCGGGATCTCTACGCCATGCCCAATGCTCAGGCGGGCACCTTGCAACTGCCCTATCCGACACTGGGGCAGTGGCAACAGCGGTTGGAAAAAAGTGGTTTGGTGGCGCTGGTCGCCGAGGTAGAGGGGCAGCTGGTGGGCCAGATAGCATTGCATGTGGAG
>NZ_CAWNYS010000089.1:0-4817 GCF_963878295.1 Aeromonas sp. HMWF014
GTCAGGTAATAGGCAATACCACGCTCCAGCCGCTTGACCTGATTCAAGCCGCAGTTGTGAGCGATGTCGGTTGCTTTGGAAGACCAGGGGGAGATAGTGCCGGGGCGGGGGGTAACGAGAAACAGCTGACCGCTGGGGGTGTGTTCGGGGATGGTCGGGCCGTAGCGCAGGAGCTGGCCCAATGTCGCTCGCTCGGGCGGTGACAGCGGGCTCGAGAGCTCGGCAAAGTGCACATATTCGGCATAGACATCCTCTATCTCTACTCCGTTCTCCTCTCTCATCTGTGCGAAGTGTTGCAGCAGTTTTTGGACACGAAAATCAGACAGTGCTGGGGCACCACGCAAGATATCCATATGACCTTTCTCACCAAGTGTTAAAGTGGGGGGGAATTGAGACGCGCATATTATAGGGATCAGGCCGACGCCGGACAAACGTTTTTCTTGATTTACCGAGTGTGACTCGGTGCACACTCTCTGGTATAAAGGTCCCTCTTTTTTGACAAATGCTGATTTTTTCAACAAGGGTACTCCGCTACTTGCGCTGCATTTTTCGACTGCTTATCGGGCTGATGTTGCTGCTGACCCTGGTCGGTTGTAACTTCTACACCCCTTCCAGCCAGCTGGAACAGATCCGCCAACGAGGCGAGATCCGGGTTGGCACCATCTATGGCCCCACCTCCTATTACCAGCGTGACGAGACCGCCCAGGGCTTCGATTACGAGCTGGCGAAAAGCTATGCCGACTGGTTGGGCGTCGAGCTCACCATAGTCCCTGTCTACTCCACCGCCGAACTGGTCGAGCTGCTCAAGAAGGGCAAGCTGGATCTCGCCGCCGCCGCCATCGTCGTGACCCCGGAGCGACGTGCCCTGTTTCGCTTCGGCCCTGGCTTTTATCAGGTCTCCCCCAAGCTGGTCTATCGCAACGGCTCCCCCAAACCCAAGGAGTTAGGGGATCTCAAGGGCTCCATTGTGGTGCCTGCCGGCTCCACCGGTGAAGACCTGCTCAAGGAGCTCAGCAAACAGCACCCCAATCTGACGTGGAGTACCAACCGGGACGCAGACGTGGAAGAGCTGCTCAAGCAGGTGGCCGACGGCAAGATTGATTACACAGTGGTGCAGGATACGGTGCTGGCCCGTACCCAGCGCTACTACCCCGAGCTCACCGAGGGGCTGACCCTCTCCAAAAACCAGACCGTGGCCTGGGCCATGACCAAGCTGCCCGATGACAGCCTCTACGCCAGCATCATCGACTTCTTCGGTCAGCGCTTCATGGATGGCGCCATCGCCAAGCTGGACGAGAAGTACTTCGGCCATGTGCAGAACTTCGACTTCGTCGACACCCGCACCTTCCTGCAGCGGGCCAAAAGCCTGCTGCCCAAGTATCAGGATCTGTTCAAGACTCACGCCAGCGTGGTGGATTGGCGCCTGCTGGCCGCCATCAGCTATCAGGAGTCCCACTGGGATCCTGAAGCGCGCTCCTACACAGGCGTGCGCGGCATGATGATGCTGACCGAACCCACCGCCAAGGCGATGGGGGTCAACAACCGGCTGCACCCGGAGGAGAGCATCAAGGGCGGTGCCCGCTATCTGCAACAGATGATGGAGAAGGTGCCCGCCTCCGTGCCCGATGACGAGAAGGTGTGGTTTGCCCTCACCGCCTACAACATCGGCTACGGCCACATGATGGATGCCCGCCGTCTGACCAAGGAGCTCGGCAAGAACCCCGACGCCTGGAGCGACGTGAAGGAGGTACTGCCCCTGCTGCAGCAGGCGCGCTGGCACCGCAAGGCACGCTACGGCTATGCCCGGGGCGGCGAGGCGCGCAACTACGTCAACAACGTGCGCCAGTATTACCAGAGCCTGCTCTGGCTCGACAACGAGCAGCAGAAGGCCCACCGCCGCGAGGAGCTGGATGACGACGACAGCAGCGAACCGCCCAGTGCCGAACATCCCACCGTCATTGCCGAAGTGGTCAAGCAGATCACCCTGCGTTGAAGCCTGTTGACCAGTTTGTTTTACGGGTCGGTTCTCTGTTACCATCCGGATGTGCCGGGGCCTGTCCGAAACTGTTTTTATCGCCTGATTTCATCAGCTTGCCAGCTGGATGACCGCATTTTCAGATGGGCTCCATTCATCAAGGCCGGGATGGCCATCCAATGGGAGGAGACCAAGATGCGAGCTCGCAGAAGAACCACACTGGTCAGAAAAGCAAAGTGCGCCTGGAGCCCCAGACGTAAACTCAAGCTCAATGACATCAAACGCAAGATATGGCGCAGAAACCGCTCCTACACCTTGCTGATAGCAGAACACACAGCATAAACCCGGCATTTGCCGGGTTTTTTATTGCCTCACGCCTGCCCTGCCGGGGTCGCCTCAAAGATCACCGTGCGCTTCGACACCAGGCTGTTGCAGTGGTTACAGAAGTAATCCACAGCGCCGCAGGCCTTGAGCCGCTCCAGCTCTTGCTGGCAGGTCGGACACAGGGCCCGGATGCGATAACGGGCCTGGCACTGACCACAGCGGATCTCGGGGCTGCGGCTGTCCAGCTCGGCGCTGCAGGCCGGGCATATCAGGGTGCTCATACTCGACGCCTCTCAAAGTGAATGTGCTGTGGGCCACCCCACAGCAGATCCCCCTCGCCTCTTACCCAGAAAAAACGGCTGCCGGTGAGGGCAGCCGCTGGGCCTTATTTCTTGGTTTTGGCCTTGAGCAGGCGCTTGCGTTGACGCTCCTGGCTCAGGGTCATGGTGTTCTTCCGCCCCTCAAACGGGTTGGCCGACTCCTGGAACTCGACCCGGATCGGGGAGCCCATGATCTTGAGCGACTTGCGGAAGTAGTTGATGAGATATCGCTTGTACGAATCCGGCAGGTCGTTCAACTGGTTGCCGTGGATCACGATACGGGGCGGGTTGTAACCACCGGCGTGGGCATACTTCAGCTTGACGCGGCGACCGTTCACCATGGGCGGCTGGTGATCTTCCTGCGCCATCTGCATGATGCGGGTCAGCATGGCGGTGCTGGTACGGCGGGTGGCGGACTGGTACGCCTCCTGAATGGATTCAAACAGGTGGCCGACGCCGCTGCCGTGCAGAGCTGAGATGAAGTGAACACGGGCAAAATCGATGAAGCCCAGACGTCTGTCCAGCTCGTTCTTGACGTCCTCTTTCACCTTCTGATCAAGGCCATCCCACTTGTTCACCACCAGCACCACTGAGCGGCCTGAGTGAAGCACGAAGCCGAGGATGCTCAAATCCTGATCCGTGATGGTCTCCTGGGCATCGATCACCAGCAGGCAGACGTTCGCATCTTCAATAGCCTTGAGCGTCTTGATGACGGAGAACTTCTCCACCGTCTCGTGCACCTTGCCACGACGGCGCACACCGGCGGTGTCGATGATGACGTACTTCTGCTCGTCACGTTCCATCGGAACATAGACGGAGTCACGGGTGGTCCCCGGCATGTCATAGACGATGACGCGGTCTTCACCCAGCATGCGGTTGGTCAGGGTCGATTTGCCGACGTTGGGGCGACCGACGATGGCGAACTTGATGGGCAAGTCGGCGAACGGGGTCTCCTTGGTATCTTCCCTGGTATCGAGATCACCGGCAGCTACCATGCGCAGCAGGGCTTCTTCGTCGAAGTCCTCTTCTTCATCCTGCGCATCTTCTTCGGCAGCGGCATCGACCAGGGTTTCCAGGTGGGGGGCCAGCGCCAGCTCCAACAGGCTCAGCACGCCACGGCCGTGGGCGGCGGCAATCTGATAGACCTCCCCCAGCGCCAGACCGTAGAACTCGGACACGGCGGAGTCACCGTCGATGCCATCGGTCTTGTTGGCCACCAGAAACACCGTCTTGTGGGTCTTGCGCAGGTGCTCGGCGATTGCCTGATCCGCCGCGGTCAGACCGGCACGGGCATCCACCATGAACAGCACCACATCGGCTTCTTCGATGGCCAGCAGGGACTGCTCGGCCATCTTCAGCTCGATCCCCTCTTCGGTGCCATCGATACCACCGGTATCCACCACGATAAATTCCAGCTCGCCCAACTTCGCCTGACCGTATTTACGGTCCCGGGTCAAACCGGGGAAGTCGGCCACCAGGGCATCCCGGGTACGGGTCAAGCGGTTAAACAGGGTGGATTTCCCCACGTTGGGGCGGCCCACCAGGGCTACTACAGGAGTCATAAAAGCCTCATTCTCAAGACGACAAAGGCTCCGGGTCCGAAGACCAGGAGCCGGATATTCACATTGACGGGCGATCAGGGACGCGAAATTGCGTACAACTTACCGCCACGGCTCTGCACATACAGGGTGTCACCGTCCACCAAGGGGGCGGCGTAGAGACCACTGCTGTCGAGCTGCTGCATGGCCTTGATGGTACCGTCGGTACGATCCAGCCAATACAGGTAACCTTCCACATCGCCGACCACCACATAGTCACCCAAGATGACAGGGGCAGTCACGGTGCGGTTTTCCAGCTGGGTATTGGACCACAGCTCAAGCCCGTTGCGTCTGTCAACGGCAAACAGATGGCTGCGGCTGTCAGTCAGCACGATGGCATTGCCGGTCACCGCCATGTCGCGGTAGCCGGAGTACTTGCGCTTCCACACCTCGTCACCCGTCATCAGCTTGCGTGCCATCAGCTGACCATTGTAGGCAATGGCATAGAGCTCATCGCCGGCGATCAGCGGGCTGGCATCGACGTCGACCATGCGGTCAAGCTCAGTGGCACCACGGGGATCAGCCACCTTGGATTGACGAACCGGCTGACCGTTGCTCAGCAGTGCAATGCCAACCTTGCCATCGGCACGACCATAAATC
>NZ_CAWNYS010000090.1:0-5570 GCF_963878295.1 Aeromonas sp. HMWF014
CCGCTGAAGCGAGCGGCATCAACAGCGCGAAGCCGAGCAGGAAGAAGCCATGCTTGCGCAAGTCCTGACACTGGCGGGCGACGATGAGACCCATCTCCAGCAGGAACAGTGCCAGCGCTCCCTTGAACAGGTCGACGAACAGCGGTTTGAGCGGGGCAACGCCATCGGGGCCTGCCAGATAGCCGATGGCCATACCGCCCAGTAGCAGGGTCACTCCCTTGCCGAGGAAAGATTCGTGAGCCAGCATGCGCCAGCGAGTTTCGCGGCTGATGCCACGGGCTAGCACTATCCCCACCAGGATGGCCGGGATCTCCATCACCGCGAGGAAGATAGAGAGTTGTGATTCAAAACCGATACCCCGTTCGGTCAGCCAGTTCACCCCGACCGCAAAGGTGGCCACGCTGACCGAGCCGTAATGGGCTGCGGTAGCGGCGGCATCCACCCGGTTCATTTTGATGCGCAGCACGGCAAAGCCGAGCAGGGTCTGCATCACGCCAAGCAGGATTACCAGCGCCAGCTGTGGCAGCAGGGGCAGCAAAGATTGCTGGGCCAGACCGACGCCGCCCTTGAGGCCGATGGCCAGCAGCAGGAAAAGGGAGAGTGTATCGTAGAGCGCGGGCGGTAATTTCAGCTCGGAGCGCACCAGACCGGCCAGCAGCCCGAATAGAAAGAAGAGAACAACGACATCCAGCATGATGGCTCGCAGGAGGAGTGCAGATAATGGTTGCATGCTAGAGCCCGCGATGTTTCGATAAAATCAGATTGTGACTGATGGTTGTTCGGTAAAAACTGATAAGGGATGGCATGCTCAACTACAAACAGCTCTACTACTTCTGGCATGTGGCGCGCTGCGGTAGCGTGACGCAGGCGGCGCAACAGCTTCATCTCACGCCGCAAACCATCAGCGGTCAGGTCGCCGAGCTGGAGATCTCCCTCGGGGTCGCGCTGTTTAGCAGAGTGGGTCGACGCCTCGTGCTGACCGTCGCCGGACGGCAAGCACAGGAGCAGGCGGGGGCGATTTTCTCGCTGGGGGCCGAGCTGGAACACACCCTGCGCCACGCCAGCCAAGAGCTGATCATGCAGGTGGGGATTGCCGACTCCGTGCCCCGCACCTTGGCGTTCGAGCTGCTGGCCCCCGCCATGGCGCTGGCGACGCCGGTGCGGCTGATCTGCCATGAAGAGCGGGCCGAGCAGCTATTCAGCGAGCTGGCCCGCCACAAGCTGGATATGGTGCTGATCGATCGCCCACTGCCACCGGACAGCGGCGTACGTGGCTACAACCATGAACTGGGGCGTAGCCCGCTGGCACTGTTTGCGAGCCCGGCGCTGGCGGCGCGGGCGCGGGATGGCTTTCCCGCCTCGCTGGAGGGGTTACCGCTGCTTATTCCCGGAGAGAAATCGGCCACCCATGACCGGCTGCTGGCCTGGTATCGCCAGCAGGGCATACATCCCCATCTGGTCGGTCAGTTTGACGACTCGACCCTGATGAAGTCGTTCGGCAAGGCGGGCATGGGGATCTTTCCAGCCCCCCTTGCGATGCGTGACGAGATTGAGCGCCTCTATGGCGTCGAGTTGCTTGCCACCTTGCCCGAAGTCACGCTCTCCTATTATCTGGTATCTGCTGGCCGCCAACTCTCCCATCCCGGTGTACAGGCGGTGATAGAAGGTGCCAGACAGCGGCTGGTAGAGATGGAAAAGCATAAATAGAAATCTAGATGGCTATACATCCAATCTGGCTCTGCCTATAATCCCCGCCGCTTTGGCGCATCATGCTTAATAGGGAATCCGGTGAAAATCCGGAGCTGGCGCGCAGCGGTAAGGGGGAACGAAGTGACATCAGGGCACTGCCGTCAGGTGGGAAGCCGTCGCCGTAGGCCATCAGCCCCTCAGCCCGAAGACCTGCCAAAGTTCATATTTCGGGCCGAGAGAAACCGGCCACGAAGTAGATGCTTACGCGAACTTAAGGATCTCTCATGTCCAAGAAATTATTGGTGGCAGCCCTGTTGCCAACGGCTGCCTTCGCCCAACCGCTCACCATCCCCGTCAATCCTACCCTGGTGATCACCGCCAACCGGGTGGAACAACCCATCAGCTCCGTCCTGGCTCCTGTTGTGGTGATCGAGCGCGCCGAGATCGAAGCCCGTCAGGTGCAGAGCCTGCCGGCATTGTTGAAGACGCTGCCGGGTGTGCAGATCACCACCCTGGGTGGGCGAGGGCACATGAGCAGCCTGTTCATCCGCGGTACCAACTCCAACCATTCGCTGGTGCTGATGAATGGGCGTCCTATCGCCGCCATGGTGGCCGGCACGCCAGACCTCAGCCAGATCCCCCTTGGCAATATCGAGCGCATCGAGTACATCCGGGGCCCTCGCGCGGCTGTCTATGGCGCGGATGCCATCGGTGGCGTTATCAACCTCATCACCAAAACCTCCGCCAAGCATGGCAGCGAGACCCACCTTAAAGGTGGCGTGGGCAGCAATGGTTATGGCCAGGGTCAGGCGCGTACCGTGCAGGCCCTGGGTCAGCAGACCGACATGAATATGATGATCGGCTATGAGCGTACCGATGGTTTCGATGTGGTGGCCAATGCCCAGCAGCCGGATCGGGATGGCTTCGACAGTCTGCACGGCCAGATCGGGCTGAACCACGCCTTCAATGATGCCTGGAGTGCGGACTTCAACGCCCAGGGCTATGACAACTTGACAGATACCGACGGCACTACAGACCAAAGCCGAGTCAAGGCCTTCCAGTATGATGGCGGTCTCAAGTTTCAGAGCGAGACGCTGACCAGTCGGCTGGAGGCCAGTTATGGCGAGAACAAGCTGAAGAGCTGGCTGGAGAGCAAGGGGGAATCCAGCGCCCAGCCGATCCACACCGGCTTGAGCCGTTTCTCCTGGATCAACAGCTGGAGCGGCGTCGAGGGGCTCAATCTGACCGGTGGTGCAGACTGGCAGCAGGAGCAGTTGAAATCCAACTCGCGCAGCGCTGGTCAGGCGTTCAATGCCCCCGATCGCGACAACACGGGTCTGTTTGCGGTGGGCAGCTATCGCTGGCAGGCCCTGCTGTGGGAGCTTTCGGGTCGCACCGATGACAACCAGCAGTATGGCCGTCACAACACCTGGTCTGCCGCCAGTGGTCTGGACATAGATGACAACCACAATGTGCGGTTGAGTTATGGCACCGGCTTCAAGGCGCCGACCTTTGTCGATCTCTACTATCCCGGTTATGAGAATCCTGATTTGAAACCGGAGGAGAGCAAGAACCTGGAGTTGGGCTTCAGCGGTCGTTATACCGGTTGGGACTGGTCGTTGAACCTGTATCGCAACAAGATCCAGAACCTGATCGTCTGTCAGAGTGCGTTCTCCAGCTGCGAGCCTGACAACACGGATGCCGAGATCCGCGGCGTGGAAGTGGCGCTGGGTCTGGAAACCGGACCGCTCCATCACGACGTCAGCTTCGATTACACCAAGACCGAAGACAAGAACGATGGCGACCAGCAACTGTTGCGCCGCGCCAAGCAGAAGGTCAGCTGGCTGACCCAGGTACAGCTGGGTCAGGTCGATCTTTCAACCGAACTGCTTTATGTGGGCAAGCGGGATGACAAGAACTTCAGCAGCTTCCCGGCAGAGCGGGTAGAACTGGGTTCCTACACCCTGATCAATCTGGCGGCCAGCTATGGGGTGACGCCTCAGCTCACTCTGGGTGGTCGCATCGACAACCTGTTCGATCGTGACTATACCCCGGCCTATGGTTACGCATCTGCGGGTACCGAGTTCAAACTGACGGCGGACTACCGCCTCTGATGGCCAGCGCAGCTATATATAGCGGCTATATGTAGAAGAGAAAAAGCGAGGCCCTGCCATGTGCAGGGCCTTTTCTATTGGCGGCAGGCGGGAGTATGATCGCCACCTTGCACCAAAGGGGGAGGTCAGGTGGCCAATATTCTAGTGTTCGACTCCGGCATGGGTGGCTTGAGCATCTATCGCGAGATCCGCCGTGCGCTGCCGGCACACAACTACTTCTATTGTTTCGACAACGCCAATTTCCCCTATGGCGAGTTGAGTGAGGCTGCCCTCATTACGGCTTGCACCCGGCTGGTCAGTCAGATGGTGGCCGAGCATGCCATCGATCTGGTGGTGATTGCCTGTAATACTGCCAGCACCATAGCCCTGCCGTCCTTGCGTGCGGCCCTGACCATTCCGGTTGTCGGCGTGGTGCCTGCCATCAAACCGGCTGCTACCCTGACCCTCAATGGCTGTATTGGCTTGCTGGCCACCCCGGGCACCGTCAGCCGTGAATATACTCACCACCTTATTACCCAGTTTGCCCCGGGCAAGCGGGTGTTGCTCAAGGGGACGACCGAGCTGGTGATCGAAGCCGAGCACAAGCTGGCGGGACGGCCGGTAAACATGGCGCTGTTGCAGGAGGTGCTGATGGACTGGATGGAAGGAGAGGCAAGGCCGGATACACTGGTGTTGGGCTGCACCCACTTCCCGCTGCTCAATGACGAGATCCGGCAACTGATGCCAGGATGTCAGCTGGTGGATTCAGGGGACGCTGTGGCAAGACGGGTGGCCCATCTACTGGCGGCGGTCGCTGGGCAACCTTCCCAGGCCGTGGTGCAGGCGAGGGCCTATTGCACCCGACTGGATGCAGAAGCCCAAAAACTGACAGCCCCCTTGCAAGCTTGGGGGCTGTCATCACTCGAAGAGGTTCGGTACTAGTTCGTTACCGCCAAGGGATCAGGCGTCGACTTCGCTCCCTTCTCTCTCATCCTTATCCCGCTTGTCGTTGGCTTCGCGTACCTTGAGGGTACGTTGCTGATACTCCTTGTCATTGAGTGCCGTGATTGCCTTGGCTGCATCGGCAGCGGGCATCTCCACAAAACCAAACCCTCTGCGCTTGCCGGTAGCCTTGTCCTTCATCAAACGGACAGAGATTACCTGACCTTGTTCGGCAAACAGCTCGCGTACTGCAATCTCGTTGGCGCGATAGGGCAGGTTGCCTACATATAAGGTGCAAGTCTCTTGGCCGGAGACCAGCTCTGCCGTGGCGGCAGGTGTCCGCTTAAGAAGCAGCGGCACGATGAAACCACCAATGGCCAGACCCACAGCAAAAATCACTTCGGCTTTCAAAGAAAACTGCAGAGCTTGGGCAACCAGATAACCAACCAGCGCCAATACCAGGGCAAGGATGGCCGCCTGCACATAAACGGGAAACTTGGATAAATTCATCTTTAAAGACCTTTTGTAAATGAAAGCAAAAAAGGTGCAACACTCTATTCACCTCCATGGTAACCAGCTTTCCAGCCGGGCGCTACCATGGACCACTTGGGACACATTATCCATTCCAGTATGGCATCCCTTAATGGGGGAAGACCCACTTAAATGATGATAAAACAGGACTGAAATCATCGGCTTGTGGATAACACTGTATATATACACTGAGTAAGCTGTTTCTAATTGGATATTTTGAAGTTTCCGTGACTTTCTTCAAAAAAAGTCTTGTCATCTCGAAGCCGCTCCCTATAATGCGCCCCTACCAGCACGGCGGAACACGCCAACCTGATG
>NZ_CAWNYS010000091.1:0-3620 GCF_963878295.1 Aeromonas sp. HMWF014
CTGCTACCGGCCTGGCTGCCGGGCCTGGCCGCCGGTCTCGGCGTCACCCTGCTGGCGTTGCTGGCGCTGTTTGATGCCGCCTCCCCCTGGGTCTGGCCCGCCTGGATCGCATGGCTTGGCGCCGCCTATCTGTGCTGGCACCACAGATTTATCGCCGGGCTCGCCATGGGCTGCCTGAGCCTGATCGCCGTGATCCTGGCGGCCCTTGGCAAGTGGATGGAGCCCGACATCAACGGCTTTCTGCTGCTCAGTCTGATTGCCATCGGCCTGTCAGTGGCCGCCAGCCGCTGGCTGCAACAGCAACGGAGGTCCCATGCCTAAGCAAGGTATCGGGCAAGCCCGTCAAGAGGAGGCACCATGGCTGATCTGACCCCCTGGCAGCGGCTGCAACAGGCCAATTTGGTGGAAGGGGACGCCCCCCATGATACCCGGCCCCACTGGTCGAGCCGCTTCCTGCTCGGCATGGTGGGCTGGATCGCCGCCCTCTTCCTGCTGTTCTTCCTGTTCATGTCGTTCTCGCAGCTCACCCGGGATGCCAACAGCGCCCTGATGATGGGCGTCGTGCTGATGGCCATCGCCTATAGCCTCAACCGCTTCGCCCAGCGCAACGCCACATCCAGCGATCTGGTGGATCAGTTCGTGCTGGCGCTGGCGCTGGCCGCCGATGCCTGGCTGCTCTATGGCCTCATTGATCAGCTTGACCCGCACTCGGCGCCGCTCTGGCTGGGGCTGGCCCTGCTCTCGCTGGCCATCGCCGCCCTGTTCGAGCACTGGCTGATCCGGCTGTTCCACAGCTTCGCCGCCGCCATACTGCTCACGCTTGGGTTGGCTTGTCTCGGCCTGCAGCTGCTGGCGCTGCCACTGGTGATGGCGGCCATCACCCTCTGCTGGCTGCAGGCGGAGCGTCAGCCCGTCCACCATCAGTGCTACGAATCCCTCACCCTAGGGTTGGCGCTCTCCCTGCTGGTGCTGGGGCGCTTGCACCAGCCGCTGTGGGACGGGGGCGCCAACATGCTCGACGAGCTGGGCCACTCCCGCCTGCCGCTCTGGCTCAATCCCCTGCTCTGCGCAGCCCTGCTGCTCGGGGTCATGGTCCGGCTCAAGCTGCCACTGCGGTATGGGCTGCCACTGGTGCTGATCAGCGCCCTCATCCCCGGCATGGGGGCTGGCACGCTGGTGCTGGTGCTCGGCTTTTATGCCGGGAGCATGGGGCTGATGACGCTGGCGGGCCTGCTGCTGCTCGGCTTTGGCTCCCTCTATTACTACGATCTGGGGCTGACCCTGATGACCAAATCCTGGTTGCTGCTGGGCTCGGGCGCCCTGCTGCTCGGCACCCGCCAGCTACTGAAGGTTCTGAATGGGAGGACACCATCATGAGACGGCTTGGGCTCCTGCTGACCGGCCTCGCCATACTGGCAGCCATCAACGTCACCGTCTGGCGTTACGAGCGCGCCATCAGCAGCGCCGACAGGGTGCTGCTCAGGCTGGCACCGGTCGACCCCCGCTCCCTGATGCAGGGGGATTACATGCGGCTGAACTACGACATTGCCCGCCAGCTCGGTGCCCATCGCAACAGCGAACGCGCCAATGGCAGCGATACCCTGGTGATCCGCCTCGATGGGCAACAGGTGGCCAGCTGGGTGGCCGATGGCACGTCCGCGCAACTGGCGCCGGATGAGCGGCTGTTACAGGTGCGGCGCAGCGACAACCAGTGGCTGATCGGGCCCGATGCCTTCTTCTTCGAAGAGGGCACAGGGGCGCAGTATGAAGGGGCACGCTACGGCGAATTTCGGCTGCAAGCAGATGGCAAGGCGCTGCTGGTCGGGCTGCGTGATGAGCAGTTCAAGCTGATGGGAACCAGCAGGGGGCGTTGGTAAGCACTTGCAATATCAGACCTTTTTACCCACTCTGCGCCAGAGGATCACAGGCTTGACACCAAGGATGGGCTCATGAGGATAAAGTTGTGCTGTTATCTGCTGTTGATGTCGAACCTTGGTTCCGCGCAGGCAGATCTGGCCAAGCTGGAGTACCTGACCGAGGAGTCCCCCCCCTACAACTTCAGCGATGAGGCCGGTCAGCCCAGCGGGCTGGCGGTCGAGTTGCTGCAGATGGTCTGGCAGCGCAGCGGCACCCCTGCCCAGCCCATTCGCATCCTGCCCTGGGCGCGAGGCTACAACCTGCTGACCCACAAACCCAATGTGGTGCTCTTCTCCATCGCCCGCACCGACACCCGCGCCCCCCAGTTCAAGTGGGCCTGCCCCATCGACGACGCCGAATACATACTGCTGGCCCACAAGCAGCGCCCCATCAGCCTGACCACCCCCGCGCAGATGAACGCCTACCTGATCAGCGCCGTGCGGGCCGATGCCTCCGCGCAGTTGCTGCTCAACCGGGGCATGGATGAATCGCGCATCATACCGGCCAAGCGGCTGAGCCAGGCGCTGCGCATGCTGGTCTCGGGCCGCACCGATCTGCTGGCCACCAGCAAGCTGGCCGGTTATGACGCCATCGACGAGCTCAAGCTCAACCCCGATGATTTCAATGTGGCCCTGGTGCTGGATGCCGAAGCGCTCTGCTACGCCTTCAGCCCTCAGGTGGATGACAGCGTGGTCAAGCAGTTCCAGCACGCCCTGACCGGGGCGCTGGCCTCGCCGGAGTTTCAGCGCCTGCGGCTCAAATACCTCTCTCCCCCTTGAATCCAGCGCGACCTGGCGACCCATCCCCCTGATGCCCGCGCCGATCCGATTGGCGAATAATCATGATGTGGTAACACTTGAGGATGAAGGAACACCACATCAGGATGGCCAAGATGAAACAATGGATTGGAATCGCCGCGCTCATGGTTACCGCCATCACCCAGGCCAGCCCTGGACTTGGCAAACTGCACTACCTCACCGAAGAGTACAAACCCTACAACTTCGCCAACGAAGCCGGCGCCCCCACCGGCCTCGCCGTCGAGCTGCTGCATCAGGTGTGGCAGAAGACCAACACCCCGGCCCAGACCATCACCATCATGCCCTGGGCACGGGGCTACTACCTGCTGACCCAAAAACCCAATGTGGTGCTCTTCTCCACCGCCCGTACCGGGGCGCGGGATCCGCTGTTCAAGTGGGCCTGCCCCATCGGCTATGCCGAGATTGTGTTGATGGGGCTGGCCAAGCACCCGCTCACCCTCACCAAGCTGGAGGATGCCCAGCAGTACAACATAGGGGCGGTGCGCGCCGACGTGGGGGAGCAGCTGCTGCTCAACAACGGCTTTGACGAGCAGAAAATCATGGCCGCCAACCGCCTGCCACAGGCGCTCAAGATGCTCACCTCGGGCCGGGTCGATCTTGTCTCAACCAACAAGACCACCCTGATGGATCTCATCGCCACCCAGCAGCTGGATCCCGCCCAGTTCAAGGTGGCCTGGACGCTGAGCTCGGAGCAGTTCTGCTTCGCCTTCAGCCGCCCGGTCAGCGACGAGCTGGTCAAGGAGTTCCAGACCGGCCTGACTCAGGTGCTGGCCAGCAGCGAATTCCAGCAGATCCAGAACAAGTACTTCCCCGCCCGCTAGGCGAACCCGTCATGCGGGGCCCATGGGGCCCCGTGTGATGTCTGGTGTCGCCATGGCATCACGC
>NZ_CAWNYS010000092.1:0-8903 GCF_963878295.1 Aeromonas sp. HMWF014
GGGTGGGGGGGTTGCGAGCTGTCATGATTCACCTTGCTATCCTTTGCGGTCCTGCGCCTTGGGAAGGCCCTTGCTGCCGCTGAAAGGGCAAGGGCATGCCTCAAGGCATGGTCATGGGATCAGGGTCATGCCGCAGTACCAGAATCGTCGGTCAGCCTGGGCAATGACAGCCTGGATCCTGATCCCAGTCTGCCAAGGCCGTTCAATATGTCAAACGAAATGATGCTTAAATGTTAAATTTTGTAAGCGAAGAACTGCCTTGAGTCCCTTATTAAGGGGGCTGTGGGGAATGCTGGCGAGATGAGGGAGATGGCTGTGGTGGATATATTAAACATCCGGCCGGGGTAGCCGGATAGCAAAAGGGGCCTGGGTGGAGGCCCCTTGTGTGGGTCAGGCGTTCAGCACGAACCGTTCAATCAGCTGGGCGACCCCATCTTCATCGTTGCGCGCCGTGGTGTGTTGGGCCAGCGCCTTGATCTCGTCGGTGGCGTTGCCCATGGCCACTCCCAGCCCGGCGTATTCGATCATGTGGTGATCGTTGCCCGCATCCCCCACGGCTATCACCTGGGTGGCGTCCAGCGCCAGATGCTCGGCCAGGGCGGCGACGCCTGTGCCCTTGTTGCTCTTCTTGTGCATGAACTCGAGGAAGTAGGGGGCACTGCGTACCACTGTGTAGCGCTCATGCAGCTCGGCGGGCAGGCGTTCGATGGCGCGGGAGAGCTGGGGCGGTTCGTCGATCATCATCACCTTCATGATCTGCTCGTCGGCGGGCAGGGTGGCGAAATCGATCAGATTGATGGGCATGCCGATGAGGCGGGATTCGTGCTCGGTATAGGTGCTGACCCTGGGGCTGATGAGACCCCGGGTGACAGAGAAGCCGTGTACGTTCACCTCCAGCTCGTTTGCCAGCTTGGCGATGGCACTGGCGTCGCTGCCGGTCAGCAGCTGGCTGCGGATGATGCGCTGATCGGCCACCTGTTGCACCAGGGCGCCATTGTAGCAGATGACGTAGTCATCCTGACCTGTGAGGCCGAGCTCGACCAGGTAACGGCTCATCCCTTCCAGCGGGCGACCTGAGGCCAGCACCACAGTCACGCCCCTGGCGCGGGCGGCCTGGATGGCGGCGTGGGTGCGGGGTGAAATTTGGCCCTGGGAGTCCAACAGGGTGCCATCCATATCCAATGCGATCAGCTTGTACATCTCTCACTACCTGAAGTCTGGCTGGCCCGCCCTATGGGGCCAATGGAAGGCCGAGTGTAGCGAAATTCGCAGCCAGGATCACGGGTTGGCGGCGAGAGGCTGGGCCAGCAGGGGGAATGTTGCCAGGGGGAAGGCGAGCCGCAGGGCCAGCTGCTGTCACTTGTGGGGTTCGTAGGGGGTCAGCTGCAACTGATCTTCGCGGATGGCGAAGTGGATGGGGCCGTGTTCTATGTCGACTCTGTAGTGGTGGTGGGCCATCTCCACCTCGACCCCGGGGAAGGCGCGTTGGGTGGCTATGATGTCCATCTCAGCCATCAGTTTCTGCAGCTCTTCCTGCGCGGCCTCCAGCTGTTCATCCAGCAGCTTGCTCTCGTCGATATGGCGGGTGCGGATCAATTTGATCTTCTGCAGGGTCTGGGGGTTGCGCTTGTCCCCTGGCAGCTGTAACAGCTTGAGCAGCAGATCCTGCAGCTTGTCCAGTTGCTCCCGGCACTCCTGCTTGCGCTGGCGCAGGGCCTGTTCCTGCTCTTTGTGGGTGAAGTAGCCGCCGAGGATCTGCAACCGGGTCTGGTTGTAGGCCGAGGCGCCCAGGATGGGGGCCATGATGAGGCGATTGGCAATGCTGATGCCCCCCAGCAGGTGGCCCTTGCGCATGCCGCTGTCGCCCACCTTGATGTCTTGCCCGCTGCGGCTGTAAGAGTGGCTGAGTTGGTTCTGGATATGGATGTCGCCCCCGGCCTCCAGCTTGGCGTACTGGGCATAGCTGGCGTGGATCTCGCCCTGGGCATTGAGGTGGCAGAGGTATTCGTCACTCTGCTTGCTCTTGCGGCCTATGATGCCGTTGCGCACCGTGATGGTGCCGCTCGATTCTATGTAGCCCCCCTCGACGAAGCCGCCGATCACCACGTCGCCACTGGTCTTTATCTTCATGCCGGGGGTGACATCCCCCGCCACTATCAGGGCACCTTCGAAGATGACGTGGCCGTGGCGGATGTCGACCTGCTTGACGCTCAGTACGTCATCCACCTTCATGCCGTTCTTCTCCTGGCGGGGCAGGCCTGGGCGGCTGGCCAGCAGTAGATCCGCATCATCCGGCGAGATGAAGGTGCCCTCACCGGCCACCATGGGGCTGTCCTTGCCATGCTTGGCGGGCAGCTCCTGGTTGGTGACGGTAAAGCCGGGCACGCCCTGAGTGGCGGGGTGACGGCGCATCAGCTGGGCGCCGGCCTTGACGGTGATCAGGGTGCCGAGGTCGCGCATGTCGACCCGGCCATGATCCAGCTCCCGGGGCTTGAGGATCCGCTCGGCTGGCGTCTCCACCAGCCGCTCGAATCGGGTGTCCTGGCCGTTGACGGCAGCCTTGCCCAGCGCCACCGGCAGCTTGAGCAGGGTGCCCGGTGTCGCCTCCTTGGCGGCCAGAATGGCGGCGGCGATGAGAGGCGCCTGTACCCCCCGGCTGATCTCGCTGGCCTGCACCGCCTGCTCCAGATCTTCAGTGGTGAGATACTTGCCACCCCAGTCGGCGGTGATCTGGGCGATGGCGCTCATCCGGTCTTTCTCCACCACCAGGGTGACACGGGCATCGTGGCGCTGGGCGACGGGGACCGGATTGTCGGGCAGGGGGGTGTCCGGGTTGCTTAACAGGGTGTTGAGCAAGCTGATGGCATGCTTGATCCCTTCCGTCAGCGGCTGGTAGCGGCGACAGTTGGAAGCCAGCAACAGCGTCTGGATATCGCTCTCCGAAACGGGGGTGGTCAGCCCGGGTATGATGCGCAGGCAGGCGTACTCCATATCGGCTGATAACAGTAACCACTCTTTGCTTAACACCCGGTTTCCTTCTCTCGTTTTTACCCATATCGAGATAGCCTTTGATTTCTATTTAATCGACTTTTTGTTAAAAATGCGAGTCATCAATATGGCGCTGGTCTGCAGTATTCGGGCATTTCTCCTTTTTGGTCAACGAGCTAGGCACAAATGGGTGAGCCTGGACGAGGAAATCAAGGATGACAGCGGGTATGCTGACGGCACGGGAAGCCCGCAGGTCGCCCGTGGGGGGGGTGTACCGGAAGAGTCTGGCTTGAGGTGTTGGCCGGTATCCGATCTTTGCGGGCACCGGCGCTGGATGCCTAGCGGCCGCGCTGCGCCGTTCTGGCCAAGGTGAGGTAGTCGCCGAGCACTGGCAAGCCTTGCAGGTGGCGGCGCAGCATGTCGAGGGCGGCGAAGGCGAGGATCTTGCGCCGGCTCTCGGGATCCGGGTGGCTGGCCTTCAGCGTCTGGCCGATCTGTTGCCCGTCGGCGCAGAGCAGCAGTGGCACGCCCTCCGTCCCCTCCCATCCTATGGTCAGGCTCAGCCCCTCACCTCTTGCCTCCAACTGCGCCAGCTCGCTGGCGACGTTGCCGCGAAAGCCGGCCTCAAGCCGGGGATACTCGTGGCAGAGGGCGAGCAGCGCACCCCGGCTTTCCCCCTCCAGCAGGGTCAGCGGCCTCTCCCCCAGCAGGGCCAGGATCTGCCGCGCAGGCTCTTCATCTCCCCGTCCCACCAGCCAGGGCTGGATCGCCGCGAGCAGTCGCGCCTCGGCGTCATCCATGTCGGCGGCGCTGGCACTGTGGCCGATGAGTTTCAGCTCAATCAGCGGCATGGAGGAGCGGTAGCCCAGCTCTATGCCGGTTGGCCAGGGGGCTGCATCCAGCATGTCGGAGAGCGCCGATTCCGAGATACCAAAGCTGTAGAAGCGGCGTAGTTCGGTATCGGTCTGCGCGCCAGCCAGCTGCTTGAGGCGTGGCAGGATCTGCTCGCGCACCATCTGCTTGAACTCGAACGGCACACCCGGGGTGAAGAAGAGCTGGCTCTGACCACTGTGCACGACAAAGCCGCAGGCGGTGCCGACCGGATTGTCGAGGATCTCGCACTCCTGTGGCAACCAGGCCTGCTTGGCGTTGCTTTGCGCCATGGGGCGGCCCCGACTGGCGTAGCGTGCCGCTATGGTGGCCAGCCACTCAGAGTACAGCGTTAGCGGTTGCCCGAAAGCTTCGGCTGCGGCCTGCGCGGTGAGATCATCGGCAGTGGGGCCGAGCCCGCCGCACACCAGCACCACGTCGGCGCGGCTGGCACTCTCCTGCAGCACGGTTTTCAGATCGGTGAGGTTGTCTCCCACAGTGACACGGCGGCGCACCTGCCAGCCTTGTTCCAGCAGCAGGGCGCTGAGCCAGGCGGCATTGGTATCCACCACCAGACCCGTCACTATCTCGTCTCCGGTGCTGATGATCTCGATACGCATGGGGGCTCCTTGAACTGGGGAAGTAAACTGGGACGGCCATGCACCATGGCCGGGACAATCAGGGCTTGGTGTGTTCGAAGTAGTAGCTGATCCGGGTACGCGGATTGAGGTATTCGAACACCGCCGGCGGCAGTCGTTTGGGGTGGATCACCTTGGCGATCGACAGCTCGGCCTGTTGCAGATCTATGATGGCCGCCTCCTGGCGTGGGATACGGGGATCATACACCAGCACGGAGGGGTAGAGCAGGCGAGAGGCATTCACCGACATCACCAGCCCCACCTGACCATTGGAGAGCTGCACCACGCTGCCGGGTGGGTATATGCCCATCAGCCGGATCAGCATGCTGAGGTATTCCGGGTTGAACTGGGCCTTGCGCTGCTTGTAGAGGCCGCTCAGGGCCGAGTAGGGCACCTTGGCCTGCATGTGGCAGAGGTTGTCGTACTCGTTGATCAGCGACACCATCTGGGTGAGCGGGTCGAGCTGCCCCTTTTTGAGCCCCTCAGGCCCGCTGCCATCGAGATATTCGTGGTGATGGAGCACGATGCCTTTGGCCTCGGCGGGGAAATCTTTGACCAGATTGAGCAGGTCGATGCCATAGCGCGGGTGCTGAGCTATCAGGTTCTGCTCCGGCTTGGTCAGCGGCTCCGTCTTGCGCAGGATCTGGCTCGGGATCTTCAGCTTGCCTATGTCGTGGAACAGGGCACCCATGCCGACCTGGCGGATCTGGTCAGCCGACATGTTGCACTCCTTGGCCAGCAGCATGCTGAGCACGCTGACGTTGAGGGAGTGGAAGTAGAGGTTGTTGCCATCCTCGCTGTCGGAGACCAGGTGCAGCACCATCTCATCCACCGACAGCAGCTGTTCCGTCATGGCGTTGATCAGCTCCTGCGCCTCGCCGATGGCGTTGAGGGGGCGGGACTGGAGCTTGCTCATGACGCTGCGCACCTGCGCCAGGGATTGCTGGAACTGCTTCTCGCACAGCTGCAGATCGCGGCGATACTGCTGTAACTGCTCGATGCGGCGCGTCTTCTCCAGCTGCATCTCGGCCTGGCGCTGGGAGGTGTCGGGCGTCTCCACCGGTTGGGTCTGGATCTGGTCCAGCGGTTTGGGCGGGACGTCGCTCTTGTCGGGGATGATGGTGACGAGTTTTAGACCGAGCCGGCGGATCAGCTCGATCTCCTCTTCATTCTTGAGCTTGAAGCTGGAAAACAGGAAAGGGTGTTCGCGCCAACCCAGTGGCAGAGAGACGAAATTGCCGACTTGCAGTCGGTCTACGGAAATCTTGATACCTGTCATTGTCTTGGCTGCGAGAGACACATGTGAGCCGTATGCTAGTCAAAGGCGGAGGTGAATACAAAAGGTATCTGATGACAGGGTAAGCGCTTTGTTATAGGCTTCTAGATGTCCAGACATATTTACCGATGCAGTACAGGGAGTAAGCATGCCGATCAAGATCCCGGATCAGTTACCCGCCGCCGAAGTGCTGGGGCAGGAGAACATCTTCGTGATGACGGAATCCCGGGCCGTCACCCAGAACATACGCCCGTTGCGGGTGTTGATCCTCAACCTGATGCCCAAGAAGATTGAAACCGAGATCCAGCTGATGCGGATGCTCTCCAACTCGCCGTTGCAGGTGGACGTGGATCTGCTGCGTATCGACGATCGGGAGTCGAAGAACACGCCCCAGGCGCACCTCGAGAACTTCTATCACGACTTCGAACAGGTACGGGGCAACAACTACGACGGCATGATCATCACGGGAGCGCCACTCGGGCTGGTGGAGTTCGAGGAGGTGGTCTACTGGCCGCGCATCGTCGAGATCATCGAGTGGTCCCATCAGCATGTGACCTCGACCCTGTTCCTCTGCTGGGCGGTACAGGCGGCGCTGAAAGCCTTGTATGGCATGGAAAAACAGACCCACGGTGAGAAGCTCTCCGGAGTCTACCGCCATCACAGGCTCGATGAGCACGAGCCGCTGCTGCGCGGCTTCGATGACGAATTCGTGGCGCCCCACTCCCGCTATGCCGCGTTCGACGGGGATCTTATCCGCGCCCACACCGACCTGCAGATCTTTGCCGAGTCCGAAGAGGCGGGGGTCTATCTGGCGGCGACCAAGGATTGTCGCCAGGTGTTCGTCACCGGTCACCCTGAATACGATGCCCTGACCCTGGATGGGGAGTACCAGCGGGATCTGGCGGCCGGGCTCGAGCCCGTCATCCCGGTCAACTATTATCCGGCTAACGATCCCGGCCAGACCCCGCGCGCCAGCTGGCGCAGCCACGGCCACCTGCTGTTCTCCAACTGGCTCAACTACTACGTCTATCAGCTCACCAGCTATCGGGTGGAAGACATAGGCAAGGTGTTTACCTACCAGCAGCCCAAGTAAGGATCCGCGTGGTGGGGCTCAGTCGGCCTGCTCCCGTCGTGCGGTCAGGGCGTCGAGCCACTGGCGATGCACCGCCAGGGTGAAGGCCTTGGGCCTGTGGGCCCGGATGGCGGCCATGGACTCCTGCTGTGGCTGGCCGAGGGAGACAAGCAATGCGGCGGCGATCAGGCCGGTGCGGCCGCTGCCCCCCTTGCAGTGGATGACCAGGTTTTTGCCTTCGAACAGCAGCCCGGTCAGTTGCGGCAGGGCCTGTTGCCAGGCCTGTTCGAAGGTGGCATCGGGGGCCTGATCGTCTTCGATAGGCAGGTGGAACCAGCGCATGCCGCTCGCCTCGACCAGCGGGCCAAGCTGGCTCAGTGCGAGTCGGGCCAGTTCGGCCTCTGTCATCAGGGTCAGGACGCCATGGGCACCCGCCAGCCTGAGCTGATCCAGCGTCAGTGGTAGCGCCACCTGCTGGGTGCCGGGGCAGGGGGTCAGCAGTAGCTGGCCATCGACGCGGGGCACTTCCTGGCTCCAGAAAGGGTGAGACGGGAGCATAAAGGTCCTTATGAGGCCAGCAAGGGCGAGGCGAGCCGGCATGGCCGGTTTCTGAGTGCGCCAAAGCATAGGGGGCGCGGCCACGATGTCAATCTGCGTTGTGTTCGGCCCGGTTTACGGGCAGAGTCTAAAAAATTGATCGGTGCAAGGAGTTAAGATGAGAAACCTGGATCAACTGGATTTGGATATCCTGGCCCATCTGTTTCGCGATGCGGGCATGACCAACAAGGATCTGGCCGCGCTGGTCGGCGTGGCGCCGTCCACCTGCCTGGAGCGGGTGCGCAAGCTGCAACAGGATGGGGTGCTCAAGGGGGCGCATTGCGAAGTGGATCATCAGGCGCTCGGTGGCCATATCCAGGCCATGGTCTCCCTGCAGCTGGCCCGACACAGCCGCCAGATCATCGATGCCTTCCGCGACGCCATACTGGCGCTGCCCGAGGTGATCAGCCTGTTTCACATGGGAGGCAAGGATGATTTTCTGGTGCATTTGTGTGTCTCCGACACCGAGCATCTGCGCAACTTCGTGTTCGATCACTTCACCTCCCGGGAGGAAGTGGTGCACCTCGAGACCTCGCTGGTGTTCGAACACAGGTTCAGCCGCTCGCTGCCCTGTTTTCTCAACACCTGATCCCGTGTTGCACCCCACATAAAACCCGCCAAATGGCGGGTTTTATGTGATTGCGGTGGCGGGTTCAGTGCCGCGCAGTTTGGTTGAGTCCTTTCTGGTAAGCCAGGCTGCCCCATAGCGCCAGCCCGAGTGCGGCACGATTCATGATTTTCATGTGAGGGCGTGCAGGGCTCCAAGACAGCATAAACGGCTGGAGAAACTGTGATCCCTTTTGCAAAGCAACGTAGGAAGCTTATTTATAATGGCGCCGGATTTTATCAATCGGAGCCGAAGGGATGCCGGTCTTTATCGATGTGGAATATTTGCAGGGATGGCGCCTGTTTGTGGTGCTCTCCGACGGCACCACGGGGGCGTTGGATCTGACCCCCTGGCGCGCGCAGCCCCTGTTTGCGGCGCTGGATTCGGAGCAGCGTTGTGCCCGGGTCTTCATCAATCGTCACCACCAGCTGGAGTGGCCTGCCGGCTGCACCCTGTCCGCCCATGATGTCTATCACCTGATCAGACCCATCAATGAGTGGGAGGCCTTCAGCTAAGCCCCTGTTTTTGTGAGCCATCCCCAGATTCCTTCAACTGGAATGTTTGTGTGTTTGCCTTCTCTACCCAATTTGGGTAAAACCTGCGCAACATTTTGCCAACCCCTCTCTTAGCTTTGCCTGTCAAGGCTTGCCGCTTCCCGCCGCAGGCCTTTTTTACGGCCGGATGGCAAACCTTTCCCCAGCTGAAAGGTTTGCCGGGAGAGATGAAAAACACAAAATAAACAAAAAATAAGGAAGAAACATGGCTTGTCATATGCGCACCCCGCTTGCCCTGCTGGTGGGCGGTCTCGCCTGTCACGGCGCCGCCGGTCAGGAGCGGGTCCAGCATCTGGAACCC
>NZ_CAWNYS010000093.1:0-3594 GCF_963878295.1 Aeromonas sp. HMWF014
CGGCAGTACTGGCTGGTGGATCCCCTCGACGGCACCGGTGAATTTATCGCCGGCAGCGGCGATTTCGCCACCCTGATCGCGTTGGTGCGGGACCATGTGCCTGTGCTCGGTGTCATCTACGCTCCCGAGTCCGATGTGCTCTACTGGGCGGTGCGTGGCCACGGCGCCTTCAAGGAGGTGAATGGCGAAACCTTGCCCATCAGCGCCATGCAGCACGAACACAACCAGCCCGATTCGCTGGTGGTGGCCATCAGCCGTCGCCAGAAGCTGGAGACCCTGACCCGTCGCCTCAATCCTGCCATCAACTACGAGCTGATCCCGCTCGGTTCCAGCTCCCTCAAGTCCTGCCTGGTGGCAGAAGGGGCGGCCGACTGCTACGTGCGGCTCGGTCCCACTGGCGAGTGGGACACCGCCGCGGCCCAGTGCATCGTCGAGGCGGCGGGCGGTCGCATCCTCAGCCTGACGCTGCAGCCGCTCAGTTACAACGAAACCGAGTCGCTGGAGAACCCGGACTTCATCGTGATGGGGGACCCGGATCTCGCCTGGGGCAAGATCCTGGCTCGTCCGGCGGGTTGATCATCTGTCGCCAGACGACACAAACAGGCGGCCTCATGGCCGCCTGTTTGTTTGGTGTGATCCGCTAGTTTCATCGCAGATGAGCAGGGATATCCGCTGGCAAAGTACGAGAATGACAGTGGATGATCACGAGCGTTCAGCGGCAATCGGCATTTTTTCAGGTAGTTCTGAAAACGCTCTGTTGTCCAAAATAAAAAAGTAAGTATGAATGAAAATTTGGTTTTATATTTCGCCATTTTTGGTTTGTGCAGTTTTACCAGGTTATGCGCCCCCGATTGGATTCCCAATCTCACTGGCTAAGGCCAGTAATGGCAGTGATATGTTTCAGTCTCGCTTTTTGAGAATTAAATCCTAATAAACCACAATAAGAGTAGATTAAAATACTGACAAAATGTGGATTGGTAATGAGTTTATCTGTAGATGTCGTAAAGGATTTGTCCGCTTCCCAGCCCGCCGTTGCCAGCGCCACCCGTTGGCGCCGTCACGACACCCACTGGGTTATCAGCCTGTTTGGCACCGCCGTTGGCGCCGGCATCCTGTTCCTGCCTATCAATCTGGGTCTGGGCGGGATCTGGCCCCTGGTCATAGTGGCTGTGCTGGCCGGTCCCATGACCTTCCTGGCCCACCGCGGGCTGGCGCGTTTCGTGCTCTCCTCTTCCCGCCCTCACGCCGACTTCACCGAGGTGGCCGAGGAGCACTTCGGCAAGATGGCCGGCCGCCTCATTTCGGCGCTCTATTTCCTCTCCATCTTCCCGATCCTGCTCATCTACGGGGTTGGGCTGACCAACACGGTGGAGAGCTTCATGGTCAACCAGCTCGGCATGGCAACCCCGAACCGGGTGATGCTCTCCGGCCTGCTGGTGTTCGCCATGATTGCCGTGATGCTGGCAGGGGAGAAGGCAATGTTGCGGGTGTTTGCCTTCATGGTCTATCCGCTGGCGGCCATTCTGGCGGCACTCTCTTGCTACCTGATCCCCCAGTGGCAGTGGCCGGAAGTGACCGCGTTTGAAGGGGTCAGCTTCCTCAACACCGTCTGGCTGGCGTTGCCAGTGACTGTGTTTGCCTTCAGCCACGCCGCCGCCATCTCCGGCTTTGCCAACGTGCAGCGCCGTGAATATGGCGAGCAGGCAGAAGCCAAGAGTGGCTTGATCCTGCGCAACACCACAGTGATGCTGGTGGGCTTCGTGCTGTTCTTCGTCTTCTCCTGCGTGCTGAGCCTCTCGCCAGCCCAGCTGGCTGAGGCCAAGGCCCAGAACGTCTCTGTGCTCTCTTATCTCGCCAACATCACCGACAATCCGGTGATCGTGACCCTGGGGCCGCTCATCGCCTTTATCGCCATTAGCTCCTCCTTTCTCGGCCACTTCCTCGGTGCCCGCGAAAGCCTCAAAAGCCTGATCGCCAAGCCCACCGGCCTGCCGCAGGCCAAGGCGGACAAGCTGGGCATCGCCCTGATGTTCTTCGCCATCTGGGGCGCCGCCGTGATCAACCCGGGCATTTTGGGACTGATGGAGACCCTATCCGGCCCGGTCATCGCCATGATCCTGTTCATCATGCCGGTGATTGCGATCTACAAGGTGGAGGCGCTGGCCCGCTTCCGTCACGGTTGGACCAACGGCTTCATCCTGCTGACCGGGTCGCTTGCGGTCTCGGCGCTGATCTTCAGCCTGTTGAAGTAACAGCGAGCTGCGGCAAAAAATGAGAGAGGCGACCCGGGGGTCGCCTCTCTCATTTCATGGGGCCAACGGAATCAGCCCAGCTTGGCGCGGCCCTTCACCCCCTGCTCCGGGATGGCTATCACCACGGCAACTCTCTGGCGTACCCGCTGGGCGATGTCGTGGCTGTGGTTGCAGATGTTGCTTTGGTAGTGGCGCAGGCAGAAGGGGGAGGCGCCAGATAGCAATGACGCGGCCCGGGGCCGCGTCATCTTCAAAGAGGGTTTGCTGTTTGGCATAGATCGCAGCTATTACTCTGCGTCGAAATCTTCGATCTCTTTACCCAGCGCTTCCATTATGGCGCGCACCTCAGCGGGAACGCTGTCCGGATGATCCTTGCGCAGATCGTCGTCGCAGGGCAGCGGCTGGCCGGTGAAGGCGTGCAGGAAGGCTTCACAGAGCAGCTCACTGTTGGTCGCATGGCGCAGGTTGTTCACCTGGCGACGGGTGCGCTCGTCGGTCAACACCTTCAACACCTTGAGCGGGATCGAGACGGTAATCTTCTTGACCTGTTCGCTCTTCTTACCGTGTTCCGCATAGGGGCTGACGTAGTCGCCGTTCCACTCTGTACCCATGTTCCACCTGTTCTCGTTTGGCCGTGAGCACGGATTTTAACCCTTAAGGAAATTAATGGCAATCCAACAGCAAAGCCATTTAGACGTCTGGAAGTGTTGACGGCTTTTTTATGCTGGCGTAAGGTGGTTCACCATAGGCCAGCAATGGCAGGATAGCCGTGGCAGAGGCAGAGCGGCCATCGCCCAGAGACAGTTCAAGGAGAGAGTGACATGACCCACAAGGCCACCCAGGCGGTACGCACCGGGATTGAGACAGACACACAGCACGGTGCCGTGGTGCCGCCCATCTACCTCTCCAGCAACTACACCTTTGCCGACTTTGGCGAGCCCCGTCAATACGATTATGCCCGATCCGGCAACCCGACCCGCACCAATCTGGCGGACGCACTGGCGGCGCTGGAAGGGGGTGCCGGCGCCGTGGTGACCGGCACCGGCATGGGCGCCGTTCATCTGGTCACCACTGCCCTGCTCAAGGCGGGGGATCTGCTGATCGCCCCCCACGATTGCTACGGCGGTACCTGGCGTTTGTTTGAGTATCTGGCGGCCAAAGGCCACTACCGGGTGCAGTTCGTCGATCAGGGTGATGCAGCCGCGCTGGCCGAGGCGCTGGCGCAGAAGCCGGCGCTGGTGTGGGTGGAGACCCCCTCCAACCCCCTGCTGCGGGTGGTGGATATCGCCGCCATCGCCGCCGCCGCCCATGAAGTGGGTGCCCAGGTCGTGGTGGACAACAC
>NZ_CAWNYS010000094.1:0-3069 GCF_963878295.1 Aeromonas sp. HMWF014
GGATAGTCGATGCTGCGGCGATCGAACGGACGCCCCAGGGCCAGCGGCAGCAGGATGCGAAACAGCAGGCCATAGATGTGCTGGTGACTGACGCTGGCCAGCACCCGTGTGTCGGCCAGGGCCTGGCCCCAGAGCGCCATCTGCACCCGCAGTTCGGCCTCCAGCTGCGGCCAGACCTTGGGGATCGCCTTGGGTTCGCCGGTGGAACCCGAGCTGAACAGGGTCAGATCGAGACGATCGGGAGCCCGGCTGGCGCGCTCGGCATCCAGCTCGCCATGGCAATCGGCAAGGGGCAACCGCAACTGGGGCACATCAAGCCCATCGACTGGCAGCTCGCCATCGGTGAGCAGGCCGTCAAACTGATCCCGCAGCGCCAACAGCCCGGCCACCCGTTGATGGCCCGGCAAGATCGCCTGATGACCACAGAGGGCGCAGGCGAGCAACGCTTGCGCAAACAGCAGGCTGTCATCGAAACAGAGAGTCCAGCGCGCGCGCGGCTGCCTAGAGCGAGCATGGCGGGCCATGGCCCGGGCCAGTTGCAGGCTGCCAAAGCGCAGTTCGGCCAAGGTCACCTCGCAGCCTTGACCGAACGCCACCACACTCTCACCCTCGCGGCACCAGATCTCCTGCAACAGGGTCATGGGGCCAGCCTCTTCATCAGCCGTCGGCGTACCAGATACTCCCCAGCCATCAAAGAGCCCATCAACCCATAGCTGATGAGGCCGTTGTAGAGACTCCAGAACGCCAGATCGCCGTACCAAATGGTGAAGGCCGCTAGGGCGCCGTTGATCACGAAGAAACCGCACCAGATCTGGGTCACCCGACGGGTGTAGCCGATGGCGACATCCGGCAGACGTGGATCCTGCAAGCGGGCCAGCCGCTCCACCAGACTCATGGGACGGGTCAGGCTCCAGCCAAACAGGCAGAGCAGCGCCATGCTCACCGCCAGCGGGTAGTAGAGCAGCCAGTGACGGGCGTTGAACAGGGCTGACAGCAGAGTCAGCCCCAGGCCGATGCAGGCCAGCAGGCGGCCCAGCCAGAGCCACTCAGGCAAGGGGCCAAGACGTGACCAGCCCTTGAGCAGACTCGGCAGCAGTCGCAGCGAGAAGATGACCAGCAGGCCAAGCAGCAGCGGGGTCTGGCTGGTGTGAGTCAGCCCCCAGTAGACAGCCAGCGGGTAGAGCAGCAGGGCGCCACCGGCCAGCCAGGAGAGCCAGCGCGTCATGGTCAGGGGCGTACCTGCATCAGGCGCCGGCGAGCAGACGCTCGACCGCATCCACAACGTCATTGACGCTGCGCACCGACTTGAACTCTTCCGGCTTTATCTTCTTGCCGGTCAGCTTTTGCAGGTGCACCACCAGATCGATGGCATCTATGCTGTCGAGATCGAGATCTTGATAGAGGCGAGCCTCCGGGGTAATTGCCTCTTCATCCACTTCGAACAACTCGACGAGGGCAGCCTTTATCTGGGAAAAAATGTCGTCACGGGTCATGGCTCAGGCCTCCCCTTTCGACTGAGCCTGCACCAGGGCGACCAAGGCCGCGACGGAGGCAAAGTGACGACGGGTATTTTCATCCTCGGCGGAGAGCACTATGCCGTAGCGGCCCTTGATGGCAAGGCCCAGCTCCAGCGCATCGATAGAGTCCAGTCCCAGGCCATCCCCGAACAGCGGCACCTGGCTGTCTATATCCTCAGGGGTCAGTCCCTCGAGGTTGAGACTGTCGATGATGAGTTGTTTGATCTCTAGGTGCAGGTCTTGCATAACTGTTCCATACGCTGTTATTGGGGCCCCGTTTGCAGGGCCCGTGTGAGAAAACGGGTCAACTGGCGCGCGGCCAGAGCGCTGCTCTGTCCGGTAGCGACCACCTCGTCTGGCGCCACTTGCGGCAGGAATTCGATGGTGAAAGTCGGCTTATTTTCCGGGATCTTGAACCATTTGTCCTGCTTGGTGAGAAATCGGGTGTTGCAGTGGATCCGCACCGGTTGCAGGGGCACCTGGCTGCGCACCGCCAACTGGGCGGCGCCACGCTGCAGCTTGATGGGCTTCCCCGTAGTGGTGCGGGTGCCTTCCGGGAAGATCAGCAACAGACCGCCGGCCTGGATCCGCGTCATGCACAAGGGCAAGAGGCGCTCCGCCTCTACGTTGGGAATATAATCTGCCGCCCTGACCACACCGCCCACGAAAGGGTTGCGCCAGAGGGATTGCTTGACAATACAGTCACACACAGGCATCTCGGCCGCCAGCATGACGTAATCGAGCAGGCTGGGGTGATTGGCCACTACCAGGGCGCAGCGCAAGTCGGCGGGCATGCCGCTCACCCGATAATCCAGCACGCCCCAGCCACGCAATACGCCGAGAAACAGCCGAAAGCTGTGGCGTATGGTCAGCTGGGCTAGGGTGCGCCGCCGCTCCCCCCGCAGGCAGAGCGCCAGCAGCGGAAACCAGAACAGGGTGAGCAGCAGACCGCCCACCCCGAAAAGGGTGAAGCCAAGGGCTGTGCCCAACAGACGCCAGCACAGGTTCAGCGCCGCTGCCATGTCCACTCCTGCCGGCCATTACCCAGGGTCAGTGTCGATTCATCCCGCTGCAGGGCACGCCAGAAGGCCAGCGACTGAGGCAAATTCGAAGGTGTCCCGGATCCCGGACTCACGCCACTCGCAGCTTGGCAGCACCACTGCTCACCGGCCTGCAATATCAGCCCCAGCGCATGGGCCGGCGCCTCGCCCGGCAACCAAGGGTGATGAAACTCGGGCACAGGCCCCTCGAACGCCACCAGCAGCACCCGGTTAGCACCAGCGCTCAGCGCCGCCACCGCCTCGGTGAAACCCGCCATCAGGCCGCCCTCTCCCGCCGCCAGCGAGGTCATGGGGATGGCAGCCTTGCCCTGAATGGAACTAAGGCCGGCGGCCGTGTTGTGGACTGACATGGAGAAATCGGTAGGGGACAACGCCTGGCCATTCGCCAGCGCCTGCAACAGGGTCATAGAACGGGCCAGCTCGCCGTGGCGGCTGACGAAGATGGCGTAATCGACGGGATGGCGAGCCAGCAGGCTCAGCCCCACCTGCAC
>NZ_CAWNYS010000095.1:0-2760 GCF_963878295.1 Aeromonas sp. HMWF014
ACCGTCTCCTGTGCGGAAGGGGATACCGGCTTCATCTATGATGGCGAACTCGATTTCGATGTGGCTGTGACTGAGGTGGGCAACATGCCACGTCTGCCCATCAAGATAATGATGAACGTCGGTAATCCGGACCGGGCGTTTGATTTTGCCCAGTTGCCCAATGCCGGTGTGGGCCTGGCGCGGCTCGAATTCATCATCAACCGCATGATTGGCGTGCACCCCAAGGCCTTGCTGGAGTTCGACCAGCAGAGCCCTGAACTGCAGGCCACCATCGCTAAGATGATCGCCGGTTACGACAGCCCGCGGGAGTTCTACGTCGCAAAGCTGACCGAGGGGATCGCCACCCTGGGCGCCGCCTTCTGGCCGGAGCGGGTCATAGTGCGGATGTCGGACTTCAAGTCCAACGAGTACGCTAATCTGGTGGGCGGTCGTGGCTACGAGCCCCACGAGGAGAACCCCATGATCGGTTTTCGTGGCGCGTCACGCTACATAGCCGACAGCTTCCGTCCCTGCTTTGCCCTCGAGTGCGAGGCAATCAAGCGGGTGCGCGATGTGATGGGGCTGACCAACGTCGAGGTGATGATCCCCTTTGTGCGCACCGTGGGCGAGGTGGAGCAGGTGATCGACATCCTGGCCGAGAACGGTCTGCGCCGTGGCGAGCGGGGGCTCAAGGTGATCATGATGTGCGAGATCCCGAGCAACGCCCTGCTGGCGGACAAGTTCCTCGAGCATGTGGACGGCTTCTCTATCGGTTCCAATGACATGACCCAGCTCACCCTTGGGCTGGACAGGGATTCCGGGCTGATTGCCCACCTGTTTGACGAGCGCGACGAGGCGGTCAAGGCGTTGCTGTCGATGGCTATCCAGGCTGCGCGCAAGGCGGGCAAGTATGTCGGCATCTGTGGCCAGGGCCCATCCGATCACCCGGATTTCGCCGCCTGGCTGGTCGAGCAAGGCATAGACTCTGTGTCCCTCAACCCGGATACAGTAGTCGATACCTGGCTCTATCTGGCTGAGCAGCACAAGGCTGGCTGAACCTCGTCGGTGCCAGCCTGAAAATAATAAAAATGGCGCCCCATATGGCTAATGCAAGTCAGTTAAGAGAGTTTGAGTCCCAACCTGCTAGGTATAAGGGCTAAAGAGTGAGGGAGGCATGATGCCTCCCTCTTTTTATTGGATGCCAGTCAGGGCAGAGGTTTCAGCCCAGTTGACGCCGCATAGCACAGCTCCTGTTATTCAAAATTTCGAATATTAAGTCATAAAAGTGCTTGACTGACTGGCATTAGGCCAGCGGCCCCCTCTGTGTTTGCAAGATATCTCGGGTCTGTCAGCGCAAGGGCTGGCTCACTTTGGCCGCTTCAGTGCGCCAGCCAGTTCGATCTGTACCCTGACCCCTTGCTGTCTGAGCTGGGTAGCGATGGCGTTCAGATCCTTACCGGGCTTGGCCTCCAGCAGGGCGATACCGCCGCTGCTCTGTTTGAACTGCAGGCCGTGGTGGCTCGCCAGCGCCTTGGCCCGATCGTCATCGGCCTCCACCAGCAGGGTGCCGCTGACGGTCAGCTCAGGGCTGGCGACCCCTTGTAACAGGACGTCGCCGCTGCGCAGGGGCTGCTGTGGCACCTTGCCATCCAGGCTGCGGGCGACCCGTTTCTTGCTGTCGTTATCCAGCGTCAGGTAGGTCTGACCATTCACCTCTATGGTGTTGTACTGCTTGCCATCGATCACCACCGACTCGTCGGCTGTTGCGTACAGGCAGACCGAGGCCAGCAGGCTTGCCAGGGTAAGGCTGAGTAAGCTGTGTTTCATGTTAAGACTCCTCTGTGATCAGGAACGGGCTGCATCGTGACCGAGTACCCGCAGGGACCAGTCGAGCAGTTGACCCGGTTGGCTGTTGTTGCGCTCGGTCAGGGTGCTGCGGGTGTTGGTTCTGAGATTGAGCAGCGAGACCTGGCGAGTGCCATTGGCCACGTCAGTCACTTCCAGGTGCCACTTGCCCTGAGCCGGCTCGCCGTAGAACTTGTGGGAGAGCATGCGCATATCACGCAGCCCCTTGGTGCGCACATACCCCAGCCGCTGCCGGTCGAGGGATTGTCCCACCAGGCTGTTATTGGGGTTGAGCAGCACGCTGCGGGTGCCGGATGGCGAGACCAGTTCGATCAGCAGATCGGGCAGCCGCTGGTGATCCAGGCTCACCATCACCTGCACGGCCTCGACCGTCAATGGTTGGTCGATCACGGTGCTGGAGCGGGTCGGGCTGCTGCCCACATCCGGGATGGCGCCAGCGACGCTATCCTCAACCGTCACCTTCTGCCACGGCAACTGCACCAGTGGCGGCAGCGGATCGTGGCTGGCGGCCTGGGCCAGGGTCTTGTTCACATCCACCAGGCCGAAACCATAGGTCGGGCTGAACCAGAGGCCAGCCGCGTTGCGCTCCCAGCCTTCCAGCGCCGTCACCTGGCGGCGCTGGCCGTCGGCGGCCGTGTAGCTTATCTGCACGGGCTCCTGATTGGCGTCGAGTCGGGTGGCGTTGCGGGCCAGCAGGTCGCGCAGGTCGCGCACCGACAGGTCCGGATAGGCGGACATCAGCAGCGCCATGGCACCAGTGGTGTTCGGGGTGGCCGAAGAGGTGCCGTTCATCACGCCGTTGTAGCCGCAGCTGGCATCGAGTTGCGGGTTGTTGTGCAGCCGGTTGGTGCTGGGATCGTCTACCCGGTTGTAACCCATGTCACATCCGGGCAGATCCGTGGTCACAATGGCGGG
>NZ_CAWNYS010000096.1:0-15935 GCF_963878295.1 Aeromonas sp. HMWF014
CATCCACCCCGCCCCGGCTGCTGCCGAGGTGAAGGAGGAGACTCCCGATCAGCCAGCCGTGACGGCGGCTCATGACGAGGAAACCGCCATGATCCCTGCCCAGGGTGCAGACCCGCGTGTCGATCAAGGGGAGGTGAAGCCATGAGTCAGGCCGAACAACCCCTGATCACCCATCTGGTAGAGCTGAGAACCCGCTTGCTACGGTCCATCTCGGCCATCCTGCTGGTGTTCATCGCGCTGATCTATTTTTCCAACAATATCTATGACTTCGTGGCCCAGCCGCTGCTCAGTCAGTTGCCGGCAGGCACCAGCATGATAGCGACGGATGTGGCGACCCCCTTCCTGACGCCGATCAAGCTGACGCTGGTGGTCTCCTTCTTCGTGGCGATCCCCTATCTGCTCTACCAGGCCTGGGCCTTCATCGCCCCCGGTCTGTACAAGCATGAGCGGCGTCTCATCATGCCGCTGGTCGTCTCCACGGCGGTGTTGTTCTACAGCGGTATGGCGTTTGCCTACTACGTGGTGTTCCCGCTGGTGTTCGGCTTTTTCACCAGTACCGCGCCCGCCGGGGTGACAGTGGCGACTGACATCGCCAGCTATCTGGACTTCGTGCTCACCCTGTTCTTCGCGTTCGGGGTAGCGTTCGAGATCCCGGTGGCCACCATACTGCTGTGCTGGACCGGGGTAACCACCCCCAAGAGCCTGCGGGAGAAACGCCCTTACGTCATCGTCGGGGTGTTCGCGGTCGGCATGTTGCTGACGCCGCCTGATGTCTTCTCCCAGACCTTGCTCGCGATCCCGATGTGGGCGCTGTGGGAGATAGGTCTGTTCTTCGCCCGCTTCTATGTGAAGAAAGAGGATGAAGAGCAACAGGAACAAGCGGAAGGGGGGAGCTGAGGCTCCTCTTAATTTGATAGAGCCGATACATGGTTACGAAAACGGATTTACAAGAATGGGTGCTTACTGCGTTAGCAGATCGCGGAGGTAGAGCTCCAATTGTTAGTATCGCTGAATGGATATGGACACATAAAGAGCAAGAATTGAAAGGCGCCGGAGAGCTGTTCTTTACATGGCAATATGACATGCGCTGGGCTGCTACTGAGTTAAGAAAGTCTAAGCAAATTAAGGATACAAGCCTGACTCCCAAAGGGGTTTGGGAGCTGGCATGATCGATATCGGTTTAAACCTGACCAGCAGCCAGTTTGCCGGTGAACAGCCTGAACTGGTGGCGCGTGCCCGCGCCGCCGGGGTCGAGGCATTGATCCTGACCGGCACCGATCTGGCCGGTAGCCGCGAAAGCGCTGACTTGGCTGCTCTGTGGCCGGGTTACTGCTTCTCCACCGCAGGGGTCCATCCCCACGATGCCAAGAGTGTCGATGAGACAACCCTGCCCGCCCTGCGCGAGCTGGCGGCATTGCCGCAGGTGGTGGCCATCGGCGAGTGTGGTCTCGACTACAACCGCGACTTCTCCCCCCGCCCGGTGCAGGATGCGGTATTCGATGCCCAAGTGGCGTTGGCTGCCGAACTGGCAATGCCGGTGTTTCTGCATTGCCGTGATGCCCATGCCCGCTTTGTCGAGATCTTGCGTCCCTGGCTGCCCAGCCTGCCAGGCGCAGTACTGCACTGCTTCACCGGATCCGACGAGGAGCTGGACGAGTGTCTGGCACTGGGGCTGCATATAGGGGTGACGGGCTGGCTCTGTGACGAGCGCCGTGGTCAGCTGCTGCGCGAACAGGTGGCCCGCATTCCGGCCGGTCGGTTGATGATTGAAACCGATGCCCCCTATCTGGTGCCGCGGGATTTGAAACCCCGCCCGAAACGCAACGAACCCGCTTTTTTGCCGCATATCGCCCAGGTGGTGGCGGCCTGTCGTGGTGAAGCGCCCGAGGCCTTGCTGGCCCATACCCGGGCCACCTCCGCCGCGTTCTTCCAACTTCCTCTTTTGGAGTGATTCATGGCTACAACTCTTCCGGGCGCCTTTCCGGGTCGCCGCCTGCGCCGGGTGCGCAAACATGATTTCAGCCGTCGTCTGGTGCGCGAGAACGTCCTGACCGTCAACGATCTCATCTATCCCGTGTTCGTGCTGGAGGGGGAGAACCGCCGTGAGGCCGTCACCTCCATGCCGGGGGTGGAGCGTCTCTCCATCGATCTGCTGCTAGCGGAAGCCGAAGAGCTGGTCGCCCTCGGCGTGCCCGCCATCGCTCTGTTCCCGGTGACGCCGTTGGAGAGCAAGAGCCTGCTGGCGGAAGAGGCCTACAACCCTGACGGGCTGGCCCAGCGGGCGACCCGCGCCCTCAAGGCTCGCTTCCCCGAGCTGGGTGTTATCACCGACGTGGCGCTCGATCCGTTCACTACCCATGGTCAGGACGGCATCATAGATGACGAAGGCTATGTGCTGAATGACATCACCACGGAAATCCTGGTGAAGCAGGCGCTTTCCCATGCCGCCGCCGGGGTCGATATCGTCGCGCCGTCCGACATGATGGATGGCCGTATCGGGGCGATTCGTGCTGCGCTGGAAGAGAATGGCTTCATCAATACCCAGATCATGGCTTACTCCGCCAAGTATGCCTCCTGCTACTACGGCCCGTTCCGCGACGCGGTTGGCTCTGCTGGCAACCTCGGCAAGAGTAACAAGGCCACCTACCAGATGGATCCGGCCAACAGCAACGAAGCCTTGCACGAGGTGGCGCTGGATATTCAGGAAGGGGCCGACAGCGTCATGGTCAAACCGGGCATGCCCTATCTGGACGTGATCCGTCAAGTGAAGGATCAGTTCGGCGTACCGACCTTTGCCTATCAGGTGAGTGGCGAGTACGCCATGCACATGGCGGCGATACAGAATGGCTGGCTGAAGGAGAAGGAGAGCATCATGGAGTCCCTGCTCTGCTTCAAGCGAGCCGGTGCCGACGGCATCCTCACCTACTTCGCCAAGCGCGTGGCGCAGTGGCTGAAGGAGGACGCCAGACGCTGATGCCTGCCTTGCTCTTTCGCCCACAATGCCGACCTCCGGGTCGGCATTGTCGTCTCTGGCTGCCTTGTTGCCGATTTAATGAGCACATTCTCGCTAAAAGTGGGGAGCTGGCCCACCTCTCGGCGGCAAAGGCTTGATTAATGAGGTTTCTGCCTACATCTTAGATGGTCCAAGCAGGCTTCTGGACGGCAGGGGCTGTAGAGAATTTAGAGGTACCGCAGGATGAATAACCCTTTGCTGACAATGGACTCGCTGCCCCCTTTCAGCCAGATCCAGCCCGATCAGGTGCACGCTGCCGTGACGCAGGCGATCGCCGATTGCAAGCAGAAGATCGGCGATGTGCTGGCCCAGCGTGACCCCCATACCTGGGACAGCCTGATCGCGCCGCTGGAAGAGGTGAATGACCGCCTGGCGCGAGTCTGGTCACCGGTCAGCCATCTTAACTCTGTGCTCAACAGCGAAGCGCTGCGCGCGGCCCATGACGCCTGTCTGCCGCTGCTCTCCGAATTCCAGACCTATGTCGGTCAGCATGAGGGGCTCTATCAGGCCTATCGCGAGCTGGCCGAGAGCGACGACTTCCCGCTGCTGAGCGGCGCCCAGCGCAAGGAGATCCAAAATACCCTGCGCGACTTCCGCCTGTCCGGTATCGGTCTACCCACCGAGGCGCAGCAGCGCTACGGCGAAATCCAGGCCCGTCTCTCCGAGCTGGCCTCCCGCTTCAGCAACAACGTGCTGGATGCGACCCAGGGCTGGCAAAAGCTGGTGGCCGACGAGGCCGAACTGACCGGCCTGCCACAGAGCGCGCAGGCCGCCGCCCGCCAGCTGGCGGAGCAAAAGGGTCAGCAGGGCTGGCTGTTCACTCTGGATATTCCCTCCTACCTGCCGGTGATGATGTATGCCGACAACCGCGAGCTGCGCGCCGAACTGTATGAGGCCTTCACCACCCGCGCCTCGGATCAGGGCCCGAACGCCGGCAAGTGGGACAACTCCTCCATCATGACCGAGCTGCTCTCCCTGCGCCGCGAGCTGGCCCAGCTGCTTGGCTTTGCCAATTACGCCGAGCTGTCGCTGGCCACCAAGATGGCAGACAAGACCGAACAGGTGGTGAACTTCCTCACGGATCTGGCCGCCAAATCCCTGCCGCAAGGCAAGGCCGAGCTGGAGGAGATCCGCGTCTTCGCTGCCGAGCAGCATGGTCAGAGTGAACTGGCCGCCTGGGATCTTGCTTACTACGCCGAGAAGCTCAAGCAGCACAAGTTCTCCATTTCCGACGAGCAGTTGCGCCCCTACTTCCCTGCCAGCAAGGTGGTGGAGGGGCTGTTTGAAGTAGTGAAACGGGTGTTCGGCATCAAGGTGCGCGAGCGCCTCGGCATCGACACCTGGCACCCGGATGTGCGCTTCTATGACATCTTCGATGCCGAAGACGAGCTGCGCGGTAGCTTCTATCTCGACCTCTATGCCCGCGAACACAAGCAGGGCGGTGCCTGGATGGATGTGTGCCTGGGTCGTCGTTACCGTCAGGATGGATCCTTGCAAAAGCCGGTGGCTTACCTGACCTGCAACTTCAATGGCCCCGTGGATGGCAAACCGGCCCTGTTCACCCACAACGAAGTGGTCACCCTGTTCCACGAGTTCGGTCACGGTATTCACCACATGCTGACCCAAATCGACGTGGCCGGCGTTGCCGGTATCAACGGTGTGGCCTGGGATGCGGTGGAGCTGCCGAGCCAGTTCCTCGAGAACTGGTGCTGGGAGTCCGAGGCGCTGGCCTTTATCTCCGGTCATCATGAGACCGGCGAGCCATTGCCTGCCGATCTGCTGGAGAAGATGCTGACTGCCCGCAACTTCCAGGCTGCCATGCAGATGCTGCGTCAGCTGGAGTTCGCCCTGTTCGACTTCCGCCTGCACCAGGAGTTTGACCCGGCCAATCCGGATCAGGTCCTGACCCTGCTGGCCGAGGTGCGCAGCCAGGTGGCTGTGATGACGCCGCCCGCGTTCAACCGTTTCCAGCACAGCTTCTCCCACATCTTTGCCGGCGGCTATGCGGCGGGCTACTACAGCTACAAGTGGGCCGAGGTGCTCTCTGCCGATGCCTTCTCCCGCTTCGAGGAGGAGGGGATCTTCAATCCGGTCACCGGCCAATCCTTCCTGAAGCATATTCTGGAGAAGGGGGGGGCTAAGGAGCCGATGGAGCTGTTCCGTGCCTTCCGTGGCCGCGAGCCCAAGGTCGATGCGTTGCTGCGCCACAGCGGGATCGCCGCCTGAGACCCAGCGCCGCCGTGAGCTTCAAGCCGGTACACTTTTGCGGCATAGTGGGATCCTTGCATGATTTTTGAGATAAAAAGGGACCTTTTGGTCCCTTTTCTCAAGGCTTTTTAATATCTTGCGGAGTGCATGTTTGCACTGTCCCCGCCTCTTCAGTAGAGTCGGGTTCTACCTTCCAAGGAGAGAAAGAACCTTGCCATGAGGCGAGCACTCGAGTCTGTCTATCAAATCATCTCAAGTCTGTCTCATTCGAGTGGCCAGGGATATTTCGATACCTTTGTGAGTGAAATCGCCGCAGCGGTCAGGGCCGATTTCGTCCTGATTTCAGGCAGGGATCAAGCTGGGCTGTTTTTCAAGGTACACGCCGTCCACCCTGCGTCTCTCGACACCACCCATTTCAGTTTTCCGGTCAGCGCCACCCCGGGGGAGGTCGCCCTGCAACAGGGGGAGGCCTGGTTCAGCGATCGCGTCCAGCAGCTGTTCCCTCATGCCGCCGTGTTGCAGGACTGGCATATTCAGGCCTATGCCGCCGTGGCCCTCAAGAATGCCCAGGGCGAGACAATCGGCCTCTGCAGCGTGCTGTTCAAGCAACCGCTCGCCAACATGGACAAGGTGATGGGCTTGCTGCGGCTGCTGGCGCCGCTGGCGGGCCGCGAGCTGGCGCTGATGTGTCAGCAGTTACCGGTGCTGAACCAGCCTGAGTATCACCACTTTCTGCACACCATGATGTCTCACGCCCCCGTGGGGATCGGCAAGCTGGATCTGGATGGCAGGATCCTCTGGACCAACCCGGCCATCGAGAAGATGCTGGGTTACAGCCAGAAGGAGCTGCAGCACCGCACTGCCGCCGAACTCAACCATCCGGAAGACTGGCTGCGCAGCGCCCCCTGTTATGGGGAGCTCAAGCGCGGCGAGCGTACCGCCTTCACTCAGGAGAAGCGTTACCTGCACCGGGATGGTCAGGTGTTGTGGGGGCGGGCCACTGTCACCCTGGTGCGGGACGAGCAGCTGCAGCCCGACTACCTGATGGTGGTGCTGGAAAATATCGATCCTCTCAAGCGTCATGCCGAGCAGCTCAAACTCTCCCACCGGGTCTATGACAATCTCTCCGAAGCCATTTTGGTGTGTGATGCCGACAGTCGCATCATCTCGGTCAATCCGGCGTTCGAGCAGATCACGGGGTACAGCGAGAGTGAGGTGTGCGGTCAGTGCCCCAGCATGCTCAAGTCCGGGCTGCACGATCAGGCCTTTTACGCCGACATGTATCACGCACTGGAGCGGGTAGGAGTCTGGCGTGGTGAGGTGTGGAACAAGCGCAAGAACGGCAAGCTCTACCCCCAGCAGCTGATGATCAGCACCTTGCGGGAAGGGGGCAAGATCAGCCAGTACATAGGCATCTTCAGCGATCTCTCCCAGACCAAGCTGGCGGAGCAGAAAATTGCCGCTCAGGCCAACTACGACAACCTCACCGGCCTGCCCAATCGCTGGCTGTTTGGCCGCTGCCTCAGCCGCTTCTGCGAGCGGGGCGAGCGTTTCGCACTCATGGTGCTGGATCTCAACAATTTCAAAGCGGTCAACAACAGCATGGATCACCACGCCGGTGACGCCCTGCTGCGGGAGGTGTCGGATCGGCTGGTGAGCCGGGTACGTACCGATGATCTGGTGGCCCGCATCGGCGGCGACGAGTTCGCCTTCCTGGTGCCCGGTATAGTCAACCGTCGGCAGGCCGAGGTATTCGCCAAGCAGGTGGTAGGGGGCTTCGCCCGTCCCTTTATGCTGGCCAATCAGCACCTTTATGTGACCGCCACCATCGGCATCACCCTCTGCCCCGGGGATGGCGTCGAGAGCGACGAGCTGCTGCGCAACGCCGAACAGGCGCTGTTTGCCGCCAAGCGGCAGGGGCGCCAGCTCGGCACCTACTGCGTCTCCATGCGGGAGGAGGTGCGCCAGCGTCACCAGATGCAGCAGGATCTGGCGGAGGCCATCAAGCTGGAGCAGCTGACCATGGCCTATCAGCCCATCTGGGACAACCGCCGCGGCCGGGTGGCCAAGCTGGAGGCGCTGGTGCGCTGGTATCACCCCCAGTGGGGCCAGGTTTCGCCGGCTGATTTCATTCCGCTGGCGGAAGAGGCCGGGCTCATTCAGGGGCTGGGGGCGCTGGTGCTCTGGCAGTCGTGTCGGGATCTGGCGCGGTTGCAGCAATCCGGCTTCCCGGATCTGCAGATGTCCATTAACCGCTCCACCCAGGAGTTCCAGACCATAGATCCGGAGGCGAGCGAGTGGCTCAAGGTGATCCATCACTTCGGGCTCGACCCCTGCGATATTGTCATCGAGATCACCGAATCCCTGCTGATGGAAACCAGTGATCAGCACAGGGTGCGGATCGATGCCCTGCGCGAGGCGGGCTGCAAGCTGGCCATCGACGACTTTGGCACCGGCTATTCGGCTCTCAACTACCTGCGCAACTTCCCGGTGGATCTGGTCAAGATTGACAGGGCCTTCGTGCGCCATATCCCGTTCAACGAGCAGGACAGGCTGCTGCTCGATGGCATCATCAACATAGTGCACAACCTCGGCATGCAGGTGGTGATCGAGGGGGTGGAGACTCGCGAGCAGCTCAACTTCCTCTGCCAGAAGGGGTGTGCCTTCACCCAGGGGTTCCTGCTCAGCCGTCCACTGGCATATGACGACCTGATCGAATACCTGCAACTCAACGACAAGAGCATGTTCCTGCAGAGCAGCTAGCCGATACCTGTTCTAGCGCCAGGGTCAGCCTGTCGTGTCTTCTCGCCATGCCACTTGGCCCCGATACGACACACCCTACAGCCGCATAAAGGGGCTGTGATACACTCCGCCCATTGAACTTAGAACGCAGCCAAGATCATGCAAATCCTCCTCGAAGACCCCACCAAGGCCGCGCAGGCACACGTGCTGGCCAGCCAGCTTGACCAGACCGACTACCCCCAGTTCGCGCTGGTGTTTACGCCCGAGCGGCTGGAGCTGCGCAAGCTGGACGAACCCAAGCTGGGTGCCGTCTATGTGGACTTTGTGGAAGGAGCCGTAGCCCACAGACGCAAGTTCGGTGGCGGGCGCGGTCAATCCATTGCCAAGGCGGTCGGGCTCAAGGCCGGTGCAATGCCTACCGTGGTGGATGCCACTGCCGGGCTCGGCCGCGATGCCTTCGTGCTGGCTTCCCTCGGCTGCAAGGTGACCTTGATTGAGCGCAGCCCTGTGGTGGCGGCCCTGTTGCAGGATGGATTGAGACGGGCGGCGCAGGATCCCGAGATAGGCTCCTGGGTCAGCGAGCGGATGCGCCTGCTGCAAGGACCGGCGGTTGACAACCTGCTGGCGTTGACCGAGCGGCCTGATGTCATCTACCTCGATCCCATGTTTCCCCACAAGCAGAAGTCGGCGTTGGTGAAAAAAGAGATGCGGGTGTTCCAGTCGCTGGTGGGGCCGGATCTCGATGCGGATGCCCTGTTGCCGGCGGCCCTCAAGATGGCGGAGAAACGGGTGGTGGTAAAGCGCCCCGACTACGCGGGTTGGCTCAATGAGCACAAACCCAGCATGGCCATCGAGACCAAGAGCAACCGCTTCGATGTCTATGTCATGGCGGCGCTGGCGGCGGGTTAACGGTCTGTGTGAGCCGCGGATGTAAAAAAGAGGGCCAACACCATGTTGGCCCTCCTTTTTTGTACTGAATTCAGCGAGTTGGAGCGAAGCGGATCAGCTTCTCTTCCCCTTGCCAGTTCAGGCGCAAGGTTGCCAACTCTGCCAGGCTGAGCCGCTCGCCACTGTGCAACAGCAGATACTCAACCCCTTCGCTGGCTTCTATGGTGCGGATCTTGTCATGCCACTGGTAACCATCACGGCTGGTGAGGCTCACCGGCAATTGCCAGCTGGCGGCAATTTCAAGCCAGTCGTAGAGATCGCAGCTGATAGGTTGGTAATCCGGCATGATCGGCTCCCAAACAAGCAAGTTTCTGGATCAGGCTTCCAGCAAGCGAGTGGGCCAGCCCATCTTTTGCTGGCGTTCCACTTCGAGTCGCAATTCGCTGGCGCGCAGGTAGTGTCCATCCATCCATCCCTTGGGCAGGGTCAGAATCAGCGCCTCTTCATCGGCCTGCAGGGTGAAGCTGGGTACTGTGCCCTGAGTGCGACGCATGCAGAGGATCAGCGCGATGCGCAGGATACGGGCCAGGCGGATCGCCTGACGACCGGTGACGGCACCCTGTTTCTCCAGGGTTTCCAGCTTGAATTCGTCCCGCTGGTTGAGCAGCAGGGCCGACAACAGCTTTTTTTGCGCAGGGGTAAAGCCCGGCATGTCGATGTTGTCGATGATGTAGGCGGCGTGTTGCGGTGCCTTCTTGTACTCGATACAGAGGCCGATCTCGTGCAGCAGGGCTGCATAACGCAAGATCGGGCGCCCGTAGCGTTTGGAGAGTCGCCAGGCCGGTTGCAGCTGGTTGAATGCGTCGACGGCGGTATCGCGCACCCGCTCGGCGTGCTCTGTATCCAGCTGATAGCGGCTGATCAGGCTGTCTGCGGTGCGATCCCGGGCATCACAGTCGTGATTGTTGCCAAGCAGACCGTAGATCAAGCCTTCTCGCAACGCGCCGCCCGCGAGGGTCATGCTCTCGATGTTCAGGGTTTCGAAGATGGCGATCAGGATGGCGAGACCGGAGGGGAACACGGTCAGCCGCTCGGCCGCCAGCCCTTCCAGTTGCAGCTGGTCCAGCCTGCCACAGGCGATGGCCTGACCCATCAGCTCCTGCAGTTTCGGCAGGGTGACCCGCTCGCTCTTCCCTTGCGCCAGCATGATCTCTTGCAGCGCCTGTACCGTGCCGGAGGCGCCGACGCAGGTGCGCCAGCCCAGCGTACGGTAGTCATCAGCCACCTTCTCCAGCACCGACTTGGCGGCCGCGATGGCCTGTCCGAAGCGGGCTTCACTCAGCTCGCCATCACCAAAGTGGTTGTTGAGCCAGGTGACGCAGCCCATGTGCAGGCTGTTGAGCAGTTTTGCTTCGCTATGTTCGCCGATCACCAGCTCTGTGCTGGCGCCGCCGATGTCGATCACCAGCCGGTTGCCTTCCCCGGCAGAGGTCCAGGAGACCCCCTCGTAAATGGTCTTGGCCTCTTCCTCGCCAGAGATGATCTCTATGCTGTGGTTGAGCACCCGTTCCGCTTCGCTGAGGAACTCATCGACGTTGGTGGCAAGGCGCAAGGTAGCTGTGCCCACCACCCGGATGTTGTCGGCCGGAATGTCCTGCAACTGCTCGGAGAACAGGCGCAGGCAGTCCCAGCCCCGCTCCATGGCGGCACGGCTGAGACGAAATTCCGGATCGAGCCCGGCGGCGAGGCGAACCTTGCGCTTGACCTTGGTGACGGTGCGCAGCGCACCGGCGACCTCGCGCACCACCAGCATATGAAAGCTGTTGGAGCCAAGGTCGATGGCGGCATAGAGCGGCGAGTTGTACAACTGGGCCTGTCCTTCAGCTCTTGCGCGGCGGACGACGACGGTTGTTGCTGTTGGCACCACCCTGGCGATCCCGCATGTTGCGGTTCACCGGCTGGCGGTTACGAACGACCCGTTTCGGTGCGGTCACGTCATCCAGCAGCGCCTCGCGGTCATACTTGCTGACCGGGATCGGGTGGTGGATGTACTCCTCGATAGCAGGCAGGTTGAAGGCATAGTCTTCACAGGCCAGGCTGATGGAGTGACCGCTCTTGCCGGCACGACCGGTACGCCCGATACGGTGCACATAGTCTTCGGCGTCGTCGGGCAGGTCATAGTTGAAGACGTGGGTCACGTCAGGGATGTGCAGACCACGGGCAGCCACGTCGGTAGCGACCAGGATGTCCAGCGTCCCTTTGGTGAACTCTTCCAGGATCTTCATCCGCTTCTTCTGCGGTACGTCACCGGTCAGCAGACCGACACGGTGGCCGTCATTCTCCAGCCACGCATGTACGTCTTCACAGACATGCTTGGTGTTGGCGAAGACGATGGCCTTTTCCGGCCACTCCTCTTCCATCAGGGAGAGCAACAGCAGCATCTTGTCTTCGTTGGAGGGGTAGAACAGCTCCTCCTTGATGCGCACGCCCGTCATCTGTTCAGGCTCCACCTGCACGTGTTCCGGGTGGTTCATGTGCTCGTAGGCCAGCTCCTGCACCCGCAGGGAGAGGGTGGCGGAGAACAGCATGCTCAACCGCTCGGTCGGTGCCGGCATGCGGCGGAACAGGAAGCGGATATCCTTGATGAAGCCCAGATCGAACATGCGATCGGCTTCATCCAGTACCACGACCTGAATATTGCTCAGATCGATGACCTTGGATTTGAAGTAGTCGATGATGCGGCCGGTGGTGCCGATCAGGATGTCGACGCCCTGCTCCAGCACGGCCAGCTGCTTGTCGTAACCTTCGCCGCCGTAGGCGAGGCCGAGTTTCAGGCCGGTAGAGGCGGCTATGCTGTCGGCATCGTTGTAGATCTGTACTGCCAGTTCCCGGGTGGGCGCCATGATGATGGCTCTGGGTTGGTTAACCAGACGGGGATTGGTCAGCGGGTGGGTCAGCAAATAGTTGAATGTCGCGGCCAGGAAGGCAATGGTCTTGCCGGTTCCTGTCTGGGCCTGACCGGCAAGGTCATGGCCTTCTACCAGCAACGGCAGAGACAGAGCCTGGATGGGCGTGCAATAGTGAAATCCCTTTGATTCCAGACCAGCCAGAACTTCGGGTTCGAGGCCCATTTGGGCGAATTTTTCGGTCGTTAAGTGTGTTTTGCTCATGGCGGTAGGTTATCAGGTTAGGCTTGCAATAATAAACAGGATCATTTCAAATAGGGCAACTATTGCCTTTGTTGATACGTCAATAAAGCCTTAATTACTGACTGGAGTTGGAGATGAGTGACAAGATTGTTCAGCTGAGCGATGCCAGCTTCGAGGCAGATGTAATCAAAGCCGATGGCGCCGTTCTGGTCGACTTCTGGGCCGAATGGTGCGGTCCGTGCAAGATGATTGCCCCGATCCTGAACGAAGTCGCCCAAGAGTATGCCGGTCGTGTGACAGTGGCGAAATTGAACATCGACCATAACGCCGACACTCCGCCCAAGTATGGGATTCGCGGTATTCCGACCCTCTTGCTGTTCAAGAATGGCGAAGTGGCTGCGACCAAGGTCGGTGCCCTGTCCAAGACTCAGCTGAAAGAGTTTCTGGACGGTAACCTGTAATAATCAAAAAGGAGCGCATTGCAATAATGCGCTCCTTGTATTTTATCACCTAGACGCTCGTCCCGATTGGTGCTAGTTTATCGTTCGTTTGCTAACCTTTTTGCCTGACTCTTTGCTTAACAACAGCCCGGCAAATCAAATCCGATCAGCATCAATCCAGCAGACTGTCTCCTCATTTCAATCCTTGCTTACAGACTTTCACCACTATGAATCTGACTGAATTAAAGAACACTCCTGTGTCCGAGCTGGTCAAGCTTGGCGAATCCATGGGGTTAGAAAATCTGGCTCGGGCGCACAAGAAAGATATTATTTTCGCGATCCTCAAGGCGCATGCCAAGGGTGGTGAGGATATCTTTGGCGACGGTGTGCTGGAAATCCTGACCGATGGTTTTGGCTTCCTGCGCAGTGCAGACGGCTCCTATCTGGCAGGCCCGGACGATATCTATGTCTCCCCGAGCCAGATCCGCCGCTTCAACTTGCGTACCGGCGATACCATCTCCGGCAAGATCCGGCCACCGAAAGAGGGCGAACGTTATTTCGCGCTGCTCAAGGTCAACGAGGTCAACTACGACCGTCCGGAAAACGCCCGCAACAAGATCCTGTTCGAAAACCTGACTCCCCTGCATGCCAACGAGCGTCTGCGCATGGAACGGGGCAATGGTTCGACAGAAGATATCACTGCCCGCGTGCTGGACCTGGCTTCCCCCATCGGTAAAGGCCAGCGCGGCCTGATCGTGGCGCCGCCCAAGGCCGGTAAGACCATGCTGCTGCAGAACATCGCCCAGAGCATCGCCTACAACCACCCGGACTGTGAACTGATCGTCCTGCTGATCGACGAACGCCCGGAAGAAGTGACTGAGATGCAGCGCATGGTGAAGGGTGAAGTGATCGCTTCCACCTTCGACGAGCCGGCATCCCGTCACGTCCAGGTCGCCGAGATGGTGATCGAGAAGGCCAAGCGCCTGGTCGAGCACAAGAAGGATGTGGTCATACTGCTGGACTCCATCACCCGTCTTGCCCGTGCTTACAACACCGTCATACCCTCATCCGGCAAGGTACTGACCGGTGGTGTGGACGCCAATGCCCTGCACAGACCCAAGCGCTTCTTCGGCGCCGCGCGTAATGTTGAGGAAGGCGGCAGCCTGACCATCATAGCGACCGCGCTGGTTGATACCGGTTCCAAGATGGACGAGGTTATCTACGAAGAGTTCAAGGGGACCGGCAACATGGAACTGCACCTCTCGCGCAAAATTGCCGAGAAGCGCGTTTACCCGGCCATCGACATCACCCGCTCCGGTACCCGGAAGGAAGAGTTGCTGACGACCGGTGACGAGCTGCAGAAGATGTGGATCCTGCGCAAGATCATTCACCCCATGGGTGAGATCGACAGCATCGAGTTCCTGATCGACAAGTTGGCTGCCACCAAGACCAACGACGAATTCTTTGACTCCATGCGGCGTCAACAGAAGTAATCTGGTCGGACAATGACGAAACCGCGGCTTAGGTCGCGGTTTTTGTTTATCTATTTTCCGGTCGCTTGAGTAGTATGAAACCTCGATGTCACAAGGACAGGGACGTCATGAAGCTGGTACTTCTGATAGGACTCGGTTGGCTGATGGGCATGCCGGTGCATGCTGCCCCCCCCTCGGTGCCCAGATCCGAGCTGGTCGCCGATGAAGGGCTGCAGGGCCATCTCGATTATCTGGGCAGCCGTCTGCAGCAGGGGCAGTTTGCTGCCATGGACTCGCTGTTGGACTCGCTGGCCGTGGGCCAGCGGGAATACCTGCTGTTCCGGCTACTTACCACCCTGGATGCCAGCCCCAGCGCAAGCTCCCCCGAACTGCTGCTGTGGGTGCGTGCTCAGTCGGTGAAGGCACCCCGTTGGCTGGTGGAGAAGGAGGTGGACGGTTTCCTGGTCCAGCAGCCTGCCTATGATTTTGCCGCTGCGGCGCGGCTGGTACTGAGCCGCTGGCAGCAACAGGTCTGGCAGGACAACTACCGCCAGCTGCTGGAGCAGAACAGCTTCGAATTCAAACAGATCTACAACAGCCGCAACCGGGACCTGGCCTTGCAGCAGCAGGCGTTGCTGGCAGTCCTCGAGCGGCAGCCGCGTTTTGTCTTGCAGCGCGAGGCGCGCAAGCTGGCCGCCATGAGCATCTTCCTGCCCGACAATCAGCTGCTGCGACAGCTGGTCGAGCGCACTGGCGATACCGCCCTCTATCAGAAGCTGTGGCACCAGCCGGTGGATCACGACAGCATCGCAGCCCTCATGAGCGTGGCCCGTTTTCATCAGGGGCAGACGGCGAGCGACCTGCTCATCGCCGCCAGCCGCAACAGTCGTTTGACATTGCCCGCTCTGCAACAACTCAGCCAGCTCTCACCCCTGCCCGACTCGGCGCAGAAGTTCCTGCTGGCCGAACTTGGCAATCGTCAGTACAGCGGTCAGGTGGCCAGTCTGCTGTTGCAGATGGATGAACCCAGGCTGCTGGCCCAGCTCGCAGATCGGCTCACCCAGCAGGAAAAGCGCCATGCAAGCCCTGTGATGCTGCCCGATACGGGTACACCCGTCGCTTCGCCGGGGTTATAATGCGGCATCGCCTGAACACAGGGTACCTGCATGAAATACAAGGATTTGCGTGATTTCATCGCGCAGCTGGAACAAAACGGACAACTCAAGCGCATCACCCGCGAGATAGATCCCTATCTGGAGATGACGGAGATCAGCGATCGCACCCTGCGTGCGGGTGGCCCGGCCCTGCTGTTCGAAAATCCCAAAGGTTACCGCATGCCGGTGCTGACCAACCTGTTCGGCACCCCGGATCGGGTCGCCATGGGCATGGGCCAGCCCAACGTCGGCGCCCTGCGTCAGGTGGGGACCTGGCTCTCCTACCTGAAGGAGCCCGAGCCGCCGCGCGGTCTCAAGGAGCTGATGGAGAAGCTGCCCATCTTCAAGCAGGTACTCAATATGCCGACCAAGCGGCTCTCCTCCGCCCCTTGCCAGCAGGTGGTGCAGGAAGGGGAGGCGGTCGATCTGGACCAGATTCCGATCCAGCACTGCTGGCCCGGTGATGTGGCGCCCCTGGTCACCTGGGGCCTCACCATCACCCGCGGTCCCTATAAGAAGCGGCAGAACCTCGGCATCTACCGCCAGCAGAAGATCGGCAAGAACAAGCTGATCATGCGCTGGCTGGATCATCGCGGTGGCGCCATCGATTTTCGCGAGTGGCAGGAAGCCCACCCGGGCGAGCGCTTCCCCGTGGTGGTGGCGCTGGGCGCCGATCCTGCGACCATACTCGGCGCAGTGACGCCGGTGCCAGACAGTCTCTCCGAATATGCCTTCGCGGGCTTGCTGCGGGGCAGCCGCACCGAGGTGGTGAAGGCGCTGAGCTGTGAGCTGGAGGTGCCCGCCAGCGCCGAAATCGTGCTGGAGGGGTATCTGGAGCCGGGGGAGATGGCGCCCGAGGGGCCTTACGG